>CAYXLY010000433.1:0-4228 GCA_964466005.1 uncultured Spirochaetaceae bacterium
GTCGGATGGCATGCACGGGTGCCGGGCGCGGAAGAGGGAGATCGAATCGTGACGATCGGTAGGCGCCTGTTGTGGGGACTCCTCTTTGCCGGGCTCCTCCTGACCTTGCTCGGCACGGGCTGCTCGAGCGGCGGGGGCGATGGAGACGACGAGAACTCCTCCTCCGAGCCCGTGTCGGAAGAGCCGAACGACTCGGATCCCGACGACCCCGGTGATCCGTCCGACCCCGCCGACCCCTCGGACCCGGGCGACTCTTCTCCGACCGCGTCCGTCGAGGGCTGCATCGGCTGCCATGGCCCGGGACGGGCCGTCCCGGTGGCGAACAACGACAGCCCCGGCGATGCCCACTTCGTCGATCCCGACCCCGACGGCCCCCTGACTCCCTCCGGCTATCGCTCACTCGACGTCGAGATCGTCTCGGTGGACGTAAGCGGGACGAGCGTCGTCATCGAGTTCGACGCCTTCGACGAGAACGCCGTGCCCGTGACGGACCTCTTCGCCGGGGACGGCCGCTTCACCCTCGCCCGCCTGATGCCGCCGATGGGGATCGGGGATCCGACGCGATGGCAGAGTCTCATCAACCGGACCGAAGACCCCGGCGGCGTGGGCGACGGTCCCGGCCTGCCCGCGATCCAGGCGACCGCGGAGCGATTCAGCAGCGGTGACTTCGAGGCGCTCGGCGCCGGTCGCTACCGCTACACGTCGGTCTTCGATCCGACGCTCGAGCCCGTCCTCGCGGGCGATACGATGCGTCTCGCGATCCAGATCTCCGCGAGCGACCTGCCGGCCGGCAACGGCGTCTGCGATTTCGACGCCTCGCTCTCGAGCGTGAACGACTGTGTCTCTCCCGTCAGTCTGACGAGAGACATCGTGCAGACCGCGACCTGCAACGGCTGCCACGGCGTGACGCCCGAGACGAAGCTGGCCGTCCATGGCGGTGGCCGAACCGACGTCGAGTACTGCGTCACCTGTCACAATCCCGGTACGACCGACGCCAACAGCGGGAACACGGTCGACATGACGGTCATGATCCACAAGATCCACGCCGGCTCGGAGCTCGAGACGGGCTATCGGATCTACGGCTTCCGCGATTCACTGAACGACTACTCGAACGTCCACTACACCAAGGACCTGACGGATTGCGGCTCCTGCCATACGGACGCGGGCGCCGACGCCGACTCGTGGAAGGAGACCCCGACCCGGGAGGCGTGCGGCTCCTGCCACGACGACGTCGACTTCGACACGGGCGAGAATCACGGCTCGGGCGGCTCGCAGCCCCTGCCTCAAGAGGACAATCGTTTCTGTCGGAACTGCCATCCGGCCGATGGCGAGCGGACCGCGGCGCTCCTGCCCGTCGACGCCACGCACTCCGCCAAGGCTCGCGAGGCGGCGCTCTATCGGGGCATGGGCAACGGCTATCTCCTGGAGTCCGTGAGCCACGATCCGGTCTCCGACTCGGTCCAGATCGACTTCGCGGTCGTCCGGGACGGCGTGCCACTCGACCTCGAGAGCGCGCCCGAGTTCGGGCCGGGAGCCCGACTGGCTCTCGCCCTGTCCTGGAACAACGACGAGTTCGACAACGTGGGCAGCGGATCCACGCCCGCCCTGCCGGTCTCCGTCAATGCCCTCGACGTCGGAGGCGTCGTGAGCGATCTCGGAACCGGCAGCTATCGGGCGCTGATTCCCCGGCCCTCGTCGGCGACGGACGCCGCCACCGTTCATCTCGAGGGTCATCCCGTAGCCGACCTCGACGGGGATGGGACCTTCGACGGCAACGTACCCGTGCGAAGCGTCCTGGCCACTCTCGACGTGGATGGAGGACGTGGCGCGTCGACGCCCCGGCGCGTCGTCGTCGACTCTGCCAAATGCAATCAATGTCATGATTCCGCGGGCGCGGGGCTCTCGATCCATGGAGATAATCGCGTCGGCGACATCCAGGTCTGCACGACCTGTCACAATCCGGATGCGACGGACGTCAACCGGCGTCCCGACGACCCGACCACGACCCCGGACGGCAAGGGTGAGGTCTCGATCGATCTGAAGCGCTTGATCCATCAGATCCACAGCGGCGAGGAACTCGAGGACGGCCTCTTCGTCTACGGCTTCGGGGGACGGGTCAACGACTTCTCCGAGGTCCGGTTCATCGGCAATCGTCGGAACTGCGAGACGTGTCATCTCCCCGGGACCTACTCGACCGAGGCGGCCTCGGTCACGGCGCCCTCGACCGTCGATACGGGAGACGACGCCTCGGACTCCACGGATGACCTGAACGTCTCACCGACGGCATCGGTCTGCGAGTCGTGCCATGACGGGGCGGTCGCTCGCGGTCACATGGAGCTGAACGGCGCGTCCTTCAGCGCTCTGGATGCCAATATCCGTTGAGCCGAGGAGTCGGAGCGGGAGATGCCCTGCCGCCCGAAGAGGATCGGCGGGGAGGAGTGGAGAGCATCGGCACGCAGATGGCTCGCCGCGCGCTCGGGACCGCCGGTCCCGGCCTGCTGATGCTCGGGCTCATGATCGGATTCGCGTTCGGTCCGGCTGCCTGCGCCCGTCTCGAGGGAGGCTCGGATCGGCCCCGCTACGAGCGCACGGCGGCGGTGGAGGGGGCATCCGAACGGCTCGGCGCCGACAGCTGCCAGCGCTGTCATGGGCATCAGCCGGCTCCCCGGTATCACGGCGACTGCGAAGACTGCCATGGACCGGGGGCGCTCCATGTCCAACGAGCGGGAGCGCCCGAGGCGATCCGGTTTCCCGACGATGCCGACTGCCTGGATTGTCACGAGCGCGGAAGCCGGTCCCATCTCGACTGGGCCGAGTCCCCCCATCGCCGGGTCGGACTTCTTTGTTCGAGCTGCCACGATCCGCACAACGCCGAGATCGGCCATCTCCGAACGCCTCGGAGCCTCGCGAGCGCGCGTTTCGCGCGAACGAGCGCCGGCACGGGGCTCTGTGTCGATTGTCATGCCGAGGTCGCGGCGCGACTGGACCTGCCCTCGCATCATCCGGTTCGGGAGGGGCTGTTGGCCTGTGCCGACTGCCATCCTCCGCACTCGAGGGCCTCGGGATCGCCGGGGCCCGGCAACGCGGCCTGCACGAGCTGCCATCCGGAGCAGGAGGGGCCCTGGATCCACGAGCACGCGCCGGCCGCCGAGGACTGTCGCTCGTGCCATCTGCCCCATGGCTCGACGGCGCCCGGGCTGCTCGAGGCCAGTCAGCCCGGAGTCTGCGTGAGCTGCCATACGGTGGCGGAGCTCGGCGCGACCCATCAGCCCCAGGCCTTCGTCACCCGCTGTACGGACTGTCATGGGGCGATCCACGGGTCGTATGCGGATCCATTTCTCCGGAGGTAGCAGAGTGGCGGGCGGGAAGCCTCGGCTGCGGGTCGGCCTCTGGGTCGCGATCTCCTGCACAGGCCTGGCCGTCGGCCTGCCCGGACTGTCGATCGGGGCGGAGGAGGCAGCCGGGGGCGAGGCGGGCGCCGAGACGGATCGAGCGCCCGCGCGCGCGGATCGAGAGCAGGGGGAGGCCTGGCGAGCCGCACTCGATCCCTTCGAGCTCCGCTGGTCCGCGACCCTCTTCGGACAGGTCATGGCGCTCGGCTCGGAAGAGGACAGCGGGGACGTGGGAGGATTCTTCGATCGCTACTCCTTCACCCCCAACAAGGGCAGCGGGCTTCCTCTCGAGATCGGTCTCGGTGAGGCCCGCCTCGACGTCCTCGAAGAAGACGGGACCCCGCGTCTGGGGCTGCTCTACGAGAGTCCGAGCTCGAACCTGGGACTCACCGGGGGAGACATCGACGACCCCTTCCTGAATCAACACGTCCGGCTCTTCGCTCGCGGCTCACACCTCCGCCTGGATGCTCGGGCTCGTCGCATCCGGACCGAGTCGCTGCGGGTCTTCCCCGAGACCGGAGGCTCCCTGCTTCCCTTCCAGGACGAGACGCGTCCGGACGATCGTTTCCAGCGGGATCGAAGCGGCTTCGACCTGCGTCTGCGCTACCGACCGAGGGCGCCGGGAGAAGCGCCCGACTCTTCCGTCTCGGCGCTCGTTCCCGAGGTCGAGCTGCGGGGCGGCCTCGACGATCGCAGTGCCGACCGGCAGGTGCGGACGCTGATCGCCCCGGGCAACGGCTGGCTCGGTCTGGAGCAGGACCTCGACCGCGACGTCGGCCGGGTGGGGGGAGGGCTCGTCTGGGGCGCGCCCGGAGCGACCACGTTGGCCCTCGACA
>CAYXLY010000434.1:0-4192 GCA_964466005.1 uncultured Spirochaetaceae bacterium
AGACCTGCCGCCTCAGGGGATCAAGACCTGATTGCGCGCGAACGCCTCCGCTGCGGCGTCCATCAGTCGCGCCCGGGTGCGGGCGCTCTTGCCCTGTCCCCTGGCCCGCGTGGAGAAAACGCCGGTCACGCGCTCGCCTCGCTCTAGAATTGACATACCTCCCAAATTTGGCAAGGATCCCAGAAATGGCAAGACCCTCGTCTCGATCCGTCCTGCTCCTCCTTCTCGTCCTTCTCGCATCGGGATCGATCGCGCTGGCGAGCGCGCCTCGCGCCGACACGGCCCGCTGTCTCGAGGAGGCCGACCTCCCGCGTGTGGCGCGAGTCCGCGCCCCCGATGGCACGGCGGTCCATGCCCGGGTGCTCGAGCAGCGCGACGGTCGTCCCACGACGTTCAGCTTCCTCGCGCCGATCGGCGAAGATCTCGCCACCGTCTTCGAGCGAGCGAGCCAGCCGCCGCCGAGCGACGCTCCGACCTGGCGGGTCGCCGCGGACGAGCTCTCGAGCCGCGTCTGCGCGCCGGTGCGTGTGCCGCAGGCCGAGCTCGAGGCCGAGACCGCCGTCGTGGTGGCCGTCGGCCTCAACTACGCAGAGCACGCCGAGGAAGCGGGCGGAGGCGACGTCTTCGTCTTTCCCAAGCCGGTCGAGCCCTCCGCGCCCTACGGGTCCGTCTCGCCGCCTCGAGGCGTCACGCTCCTCGACTACGAGGTCGAGCTCGCCTACGTGCTCCTCGCCGACGTCGATCTGGGGACCCGACCCGACCTCGAGACCTTCCTCGAGCAGTCCGCCTTCTTCGTCGCCAACGACATCACCGATCGGGAAGCGATCATCCGGCGGGTCGGCCTCTCGCCGCCGGGAACCGGCTTCGTGGAAGGCAAGGGACAGCCCGACTTCCTGCCTTCGGGGCCTTGGATGGTGCGGGGAACGGAGCTCTTCGACGCTCTCGAGCGCTGCGGCGGAGGCGGCCTCGGCATCCGGCTCGCGGTCGACGAGGGCAGCGGCTTCGAGACGCGCCAGGACGCGACCACGGACCAGATGATCGTGCGACCCCTCGACCTGCTCGAGAAGATCGCGAGCCAGATCGAGACGAATGGACTTCGCACGGCAATGCCGGCCGAGCGAACGGAGGGCGTGCGCTACTACCCCTTCGCCGTGTCGCAGCCGGATACCGGCCGCCCGATCCTTCCCGCCGGAACCGTCATCGTGACGGGCACGCCGGGAGGGATCGCGATGGACACCCCGGACGTCGTCCCGCTGCTCTTCCGCGGCCTGCTGCGCTTGCGCGGGCCGTCCGAGCAGTTCCGCATCGAGCAGCTCGCGCGCGTGGCCGGCGACGAGCCGGGCGGCTTTCTCGCGGCCGGCGATCGCGTCCGCGCCTCGATCGACGGCCTCGGCAGCCAGGAGTTCAGCATCCGCTCTGCCGGCTCGCCCCTGCAGCGCGATCCTTGTGACTGAGCGGGGAGGCGCACCCTCAGCGACCGGCTCAGCAGGAGACCAGCGTCCCGATCGCGTTGGTGCAGGTATTGCCGCCACCGTCGGTGCCGCTGAAGACGGGATCCGGGCCGAAGTTGTCGAGCACGTTGTTGCCGGTGAAGACGGCCTGGGAGTTGAGCGACATGCCGCCCAGCCGATTGCCCATCACGTTGTTGAACGTGACGGAGCTCGCGAGGTTGGCGAGGATCCCGTAGTCGTCGTTCTGGGAGGCATCGCACGACTGCACCGCGCTGTTGTTCTGGATGACGATGCCGTTCGTGCCGTTGCGAACCGCCGTCACGTTCTCGATCCGCGAGGCATCGCCGATCGCGCTCACGCCCACGAAGGCGTTGTCGTAGACCGTGACGAGCTCGACCGTCGTCGAGACCGCCGTCGTCGAGATGCCGTTGAAGAAGCCCCGGACGGCGCCGTTGCGGATCTCGACGTTGGTCTGGCCGCCGGACTCCTGGATGCCGGAGCCCGGGACGTGGCCGGTGCAGGTGATCGCGCCGGTCGAGGCGTTGCGCGCGCAGATGCCGGGACCCGCGATCGTGAAGCCACCGAGATCGAGCACGACGTCGCTCGACGCGATCTCGATCGCCGAGACGCTCCCGTCGCCGCCCGTCTTCGTGAGGTTGCCCGTCAGCCGGTAGCTGCCGGGCGTCGTGATCTGATAGGGGAACCCGCCGCCGGCATCGACGATCGCCTGGTTGATCTCGATGTAGCCCTGGGCGAGCGCGCCCGACGACGTGAGCAGAGCGACCGCGAGAGCGGCCAGGATGACGGGGATGAGACGAGATGACATGTGGGAATCCTCCTGTTGAAGCTGCGTGGAATTCGGTCGTGCGCGGACGTCGAGCCCGCTCATCGCACTCTCGGGGTCCGTCGGGCGCCGCCACCGAGCAGCAGCCCGACGGCGCCCAGCCCGAGCGACAGCCCGAGCCCGGGCTCCGGGACGGCGACGAGATCCGTTGCCGCGAAGGCGGGGTCGCGGAGCGAGGCATCGAGCTCCAGCGACCAGATCGAGGAGCCGCGCTCGAAGCGGAGCAGGTCCTCGCGCGCGAAATCGATGCCGCCGATCTGGCCCGCACCGTCGAAGGAGAGCCGAAGCACGTCGCCCGCTGCCTGATGATCGGCGCCGTCGAGGTCGAGCCCGGGTGGCACACCGACCGCCGAGCCATCGAAGAAGAGCGAGAACGAGGCGCCGTCGAAGGCGACGAGGTCCTCGTCGTCGGCGACGAGTCCCCCGAGCGCCGTCGTGCGATCGAAGGAGAGCAGCAGGTGGCCACTGCCGTCGCGCGCCAGGGCATCGATCGCGCTCTCGACCGGCAGCCCGACGGCCGCGCCGTCGAGCTCGAGCGAGAAGGACCCGGCCTCGCTGCGGACGACGTCCCGACGCGTCGCGAAGACGGGCCCCGGCAGCTCGACCGCGATGCCCGGTATGAAGAGCACCGCGCTGCCTTCGACGTGGATCGCGGCCACGGTCGCGGTCTCGGGCAGATCCGGGATCGGGCTCGCAGCGAGCGGGCCCGAGCCGAGGTCGGTCACGATGTCGCGGGGTGTCAGCAGGACTCCGACCGCCTCGATGCTGGTCGCGGTCGTGTAGAGCCATTGCGCCCTGGCGGGGTCGGCGGCCGCAATCAGGGCCACCGCCAGGACCAGGGCGGCGACGGGGCCCGGCCAGACCCGGGAGGAAGCCGGAGGGACCCGGTCGAGCGAGCGAATCGGAGCCCGATGGCGCGACGATCGGCACGGTCCGGTCGGCATTCTCGATCTCTTCATCATCGCTTCTCCCTCTTTGCCTGGCTGGATGGGCTGCATGGGCTGCACGATTTCGCGGGCCCGCTCCAGCTGCTCGGTCCCGACGGCCGATCCGGGGAGTAGGATCGGGGGCGGGCGTTTCCCGTCGGTTTCCGGGAAACTCCTTCTGTTTCGAGGGCTTGTTCGACTGGCGCGAACGGGCCGCCCCGGCGCGGGGAGCTTTCGTGGCCGAATCGACGAGTACAGCCGGAATGCGCGTGCATCTGCGCAGCGAGCTCGTGGGGCGAGTCCTCGAGATCGAGCGCCACGCGCTCGTGCTCCTGATCGCACCGGGCGGCGCGGGCAAGTCGACGCTCGTCCGCGCCTGGCAAGCGGAGCGGCGAGCGGCCGGCGAACGCATGGCCTGGCTCTCGATCGGCCCGCTACAGCGCGATCCGATCGTCTTCGTCGAGGATCTGGTCGAGTCGATCCGGGAGGAGCTGCCCGAGCCCCTCGAAGGCGCGGAGCCTTTCGGCACGGCGCTCTTGCGTGCACTCCCCCGCAGCGGCGAGATCGCGCCGGATCCGATCGTCCGACTGCTCGAGCGCGAGCTGCGCGGGCTCGGCCGCTCCCTCGCGGTCTGCCTCGACGGCTTCGAGCATCTCGACCCCGACGACACGGTCTTCGAGATCGTCGACCGCCTGCTGCGGGCGGCGCCGGCCGGGCTCCGGGTCGTCATCGCGAGCCGTGGACTGCGCCCGCACGTCTCCACGCGAATGCTGGCAGACGGCTCGGCGATCGAGATCAGCGCCGACGAGCTCAGCCTTCGCGACGACCAGGTCCAGGCGGTGCTCGCCGACGCCGACGTGTGTCTCGAGACCCGACAAGCGGAGCAGCTGCTGGCGAGGACCGGCGGCTGGGCCATCGCGATCCGATTCGCCGCCCGGGCCCTGGCCGGGGTCGAGCACGGCGGGCGGGCG
>CAYXLY010000435.1:0-4191 GCA_964466005.1 uncultured Spirochaetaceae bacterium
ATGCTCTTCTTGCCGGCGTTCAGGTACTGGAAGAGCGGACCCGTCTCGTGCTCGGCCAGCTCCTGCTGCGAGGCGGTCCAGCGACGCAGGCGGTCGCCCTGACGAGGCTCGATCTTCGTCACCCGGGCGCCGGCATCGACGAAGAGCTTGCTCGCGTAGGGCCCGGCGATCTCGCTCGAGAGATCGAGCACGCGCAGGCGTTCGAGAGGGCGTCGTGCATCGTCGGTCATTGAGTCTCGATTTCCTCCGCGGAGAATCTAACATCGCTCGGCCCGACTGGCGGGCTGGATCGACTCGATGATTCGGAGGGGCCGAACGATTCGGAGGGGCCGGACGACTCCGAGGGTTCGGATGGAGAGGGGGCAGGGCCTTGCTGCAGGATTTCGAGGGGAAGGTGGCCGTCGTCACGGGGGCTGCCAGCGGCATCGGCAAGGCGCTCGCCGAACGCTTCGTGGCCGAAGGCATGAAGGTCGCGCTGGCCGATGTCGAGGGCGACGCGCTCCGCGAGACGGCGCGAGAGCTCGAGAGTCGAGGCGCGGAGGTCCTCGCCCGGCGCACGGACGTCTCGCGGGCGGATGAGCTCTCGGCGCTCGCCGAGGCGACCCTCGAGCGTTTCGGCGGCGTCCACGTGGTCTGCAACAACGCGGGCGTCTTTGCCGGCGGGCTCTCCTGGGAGGCTCCGGCCTCCGATTGGGAGTGGGTTCTCGGGGTCAACACCTACGGCGTGCTGCATGGCATCCAGACCTTCGTGCCGATCCTGCTCGAGCAGAACGAGCCTGCGCACGTCGTGAATACGGTCTCGATGGCCGGACTCATCACCATGCCGTTCTCGGGACCCTACTGCATGAGCAAGCATGCGGCGCTCTGCCTGAGCGAGACGCTCTACCACGAGCTCCGCCTGCGCGGCGCGCCGGTCGGTGTCTCCGCGCTCTGCCCGGAGCTGATCGACACGGGCATCGGCCGCTCGGAGCGCAATCGCCCCCTGCATCTGAAGCGCTCCGACGACCCCGCCTCGCCCGAGCGGGACCTGGTGGAGAACGCGATCAAGGCGAGCACGGCGGGGGGGCTGGCGCCCTCTCGCATGGCGGACCGGGTCGTGGAGGGCATTCGCGAGGACCGCTTCTACCTGCTGGCCGAGTCGGATACGAGCTGGGAGACCGCCTGTCGCCAGCGCCTGGACGACATCCGGAATCGACGCAATCCGACCCTGGGTGCCCTGGGAGGAGAGAATTGAGGGCTCTCCCGAAACCGACGGTCCGGGGCGTTCCGCTCCGGGCCGGGTGCGAGAGCGAGGCCTCGGTGCAGGAGGGATGCGCCTGAAACGGTCGATCCTGCTTCAGCTCGGAGGCGCCGCGTCGCTCGGAGACGCCGCGCAGTCCGGCGGCGTCCGAGGTGTCGGGATCGGCGGAGGCGGGGATTCCGCCCGCGGCCCGGACTTCCAGGCCCTGCTCGAGGCGGTCCAGCTGGCTGCGGACCTGGGGCTCCACGCGGTCTGGTGCCTGCCTTCTCTCGATGACGCGGGTCGCTTCGAGCCGAGCGCGCCCGAGCTCTGGCTGGCCGCGCTCGCGAGTGGGACCGAGCGGATCCGGCTGGTCTGGGGCCTCGCAGGACTGCTGCCGCCGGAGCGACCGCCGATCCACGTCGCGGAGCAGGGCGCGTCGATCGATCTCGCCAGCCAGGGCCGGCTCGAGCTGGCCTTGCTGCCCGAGAGCGCGCCTCTCGTCGAGGCCGGGTCCGCCGAAGCGGCCGCCTGGGACGAGGGCGTGCGGATGTTGGTGGCGATGTGGGATGTCCCGGCCTTCTCCTGGCGATCGGCCCGCTTCGCCGTCGAGCCCGTGGACATCGTGCCCAAGCCCGTTCAGAGGCCCCATCCTCCGCTCTGGCTGGCGGGCTGGAGGGCCGATCAGGCGGCCCGCGCCGGCCGCGGCGGACTCGGCTTCCTCGACGTGTCCGGGGCGCCCGACGAGGCGCTCGCGATGCATCGGGCGGCCTATCTCGAGGCCCGTGCCGAGTCGGACTCCCGGCATCTCGTCTGCGAGTCGGCCTTCGCCGCAGCGCTCGATGTCTCGGACGCCGATCGGGAGATGCGTCGACTCGCCGAATGGGAGAGCATGGGGATCGATCAGGCGGTCGTTCGGATCGGGACCTTCGAGGGCGGACATCGGGAAGCCCTGCGGCAGATCCGCGGGCTCGCGCGAGACGGCCTCTAGTCGGCCGCGAGGCGAGGGCGCCGGACGGGGTCCGAGGGCCGGGCCGGGACGCGGTCCGATCGGGCCGGGCGGCGGAGCGATCGGGTCGGCAGACGGAACGATCGGGAGGGACGGGAGCAGAATGGGAATCGGAAGACTCGACGGCAAGGTGGCTCTGGTGACGGGAGGCGCATCGGGCATCGGCGCGGCCTCGGCGCTTCGCTTTGCGGAGGAGGGGGCGAAGGTCGTCAGCTTCGACCTCGGCGCGAGCGAAGGCGGGGACTGGAAGAAGGCGACCGAGATCGCCCCGGCGGCTCGGGCCTTTCAGGGCGACGTGCGGGACGCCGCCGCCCTCGCCGAGTGCGTGCGGGAGGTCGAGGCGGAGATGGGCGGCATCGACATCCTCATGAGCTCCGCCGGCGTCGCGGGGGGCGGCGCGGCCCACTCGATGGACGAGGAGGCCTGGGATACGACCGTCGACATCAACCTGAAGGGGACCTTCCTGGCGGCGAAGGCGGTGCTGCCCGGCATGATCGAGCGCGAGCGGGGGGCCATCGTGAACGTCGCGAGCGTGGAGGGGATCCAGGGCTGTGAGGGCGGCTCGGCCTACAACGCGTCGAAGGGGGGCGTCGTGCTCCTCACGCGGAACATGGCGATCGACTACGGGCGCAAGGGGATTCGCGTGAACGTCGTCTGTCCCGGCTTCATCGAGACGCCGCTCTTCCGCTCGGTCTTCGACATGGAGGTGATGGCGGAGGTCCGCGAGAAGGTGGCCTATCAGCACCACCTCGGCGGCCGCTTCGGGCAGCCGAGAGAGATCGCGAACGCCGCGCTCTTCCTCGCCTCCGACGAGGCCTCCTTCGTGACGGGTCAGGCGCTCGCGGTCGACGGCGGCTTCACGGCGGGCCACCGCTTCGGCGTGGCCCGGATGATGGGGCTCGAATAGCCGCAGGCTCCGGCCTCGGGGCGGAGACTGCGGCGGCGCTCTCCGCCAGGATCCGACGCCAACGAAAGGGCGAGAGGAGCTGCCCCCGATAGTCCATCGGGAAGGCCGGCAGGTCGGCGATGCCGATGTCTCGGGGCGGCTCGCGATCCGCGGGCAGGTAGCGGGTCCCGAAGACGACGTCCCAGACGATCAGGTTCTGTCCGAAGTTCGAGTTCGACTCCTCGAGCAGGCGGGAGTGATGCCAGCGATGCAGCTCCGCCATGCTGAAGATCCAGTTCAGCGGCCCGAGCTTCAAGACGAGATTCGCGTGCTGGAAGAGTCCATGAACGGCGGAGACGAGCCCGAAGAGGGCGATCACGCGCGCGTCCGCGCCGAGCACGAGCAGGGGGACCATCGGAGCGAAGTTGGAGATCGCGATGTCGACGGGATGGAAGCGGACGGCGTTCAGGAAGTAGAGCCGCGGTGCGCTGTGATGCATCGCGTGAAAGCGCCACAGCCACTCCCACTCGTGACCCAGACGATGCGCCCAGTACATGAAGAGCTCGCCGATCACGAGGGCGAGCGCCAGCTGTGCCCAGAGGCTCCAGTCGCTCGGCCAGATTGAGAGCCCCGTCTGCGTCGCGACCCAGGCTGCCCCGGCCACGGCCCCGAGGCGGATCGGGATCTCGAGCAGTCGCGTCGTGAGGAGTCCCGAGACGACCAGATGTCCGAGGTCGACGCCGAGGTCGCCTTGCGAGTGCAGCCAGCTCGGCTGCCAGTAGAGCACCCGCTCCGCGAGCCCGATCACTGCGTAGGCGAGGAGGGTCGGGAGCGCGATCGCCTCGGCCGGGGACACGCCCGCCTCGATCGCTCGCATCGCCCAGAAGACACAGCCCCCGAGCACCACCGGGAAGATCGTCCGCGCGACGATCCACTCGATCGCGCCCGGGATGCCCGTTCGCTGCACGGTCTCGCTCTCGTTTCCCATCTCCAGCTCTCCGGTCTCGTCTCTCGCTTCGGCGGCGCGTCGGCGGCGCATCGGCGGCGCATCGGCGGCCTCCGATCGGGGCAGGGGGC
>CAYXLY010000436.1:0-4190 GCA_964466005.1 uncultured Spirochaetaceae bacterium
CGCTCCCCCTTCGGCCCGCAGCGACCGCGACGATCGCGACGTCCGGTCGACCCCGGCCACGAGCGCGATCATGAGCAGGGCCAGCGCGAGCCCGCTCACGAAGAGCGCCGACCGATGCAGCTCCGTCGCATAGGCCATCTCGAGCGCGATGTTCGCAGTCAGGGTGCGAACGGGCTCGAGCAGACCCTCCGGAGACTGTACGACGTTGCCGGTCACCATCACGACGGCCATCGTCTCGCCGAGCGCCCGACCCGTCGCGAGCAGCACCCCCGTCTGGATTCCGGAACGGGCGGTCGGCAGCGCGATCGATCGGACGATCGCCCAACGGGAGAGTCCGGCTGCCGCCCCCGCTCGCAGATGCTCCTCCGGCACGGCCGCGAGCGAGGCGTCGCCCACCAGCGCGATCGTGGGCAGGATCATCAGGGCGAGCACGAGGATCCCGGCGAGCAGACTCTGTCCGGGCGGGCCGATCTCGGCGATCCTCGGCACCAGCACCATCAGTCCCCAGAGCCCGTAGACCACCGAGGGAATCCCCGCGAGCGCCTCGAGCACCCGCCGGTGGACCCCGGAGACCACGCCGCGCACGCAGAAGCGTCCGAAGACGGCGCTCGCCACGCCCAGCGGCGTCGCGATCAGCACGGCGCCCGCCGTCACGGCCAGGGTGCCCCCCAGCATCGGCGCGAGACCGTAGAGCCCGCGCGTCGGACTCCAGGCGGAATCGGTCCAGAAGCGCAGCAGTCCCCCCTCTCGCAGGGCCGGAAGGCTCTCGATCAAGAGGAAGATCACGATCAGCACCGTGACGGCGCCCGCGATGCCGGCGGCGCCTGCCAGAGAGCGGAAGAGGAGGCGATCCGCCGCGCGCGCCCGTTCGGCCAGGGATCGCGCTCTCAGGGTCGGACCTGCAGGAAGCGCTGGGCCGCGAATCGCGGCTCGGCCGCCGGAGAGAGGACGAAGTTAATGAAGTCACGAGCCAGCCCCTCGGCGGGCTCGAGCGCGACGAGGTTCAGGGGACGGGCGATCGGGTAGCGACCCGAGCGCAGACTCTCGAGCGTCGCCTCGATCCCGTCGACGCCGAGCAGTCGGATCGGGACGCCGTGCTCGATGTCGATGGCTGCGGTGGAGATCGAGACGTAGCCGATCGCGTTCGGGCTGCCCGCGACGGTCTTGACGGCCTGCTCGTTCTCGCCCACCAGCACGTCGGCATCGACCTCGTGCCCCGCGATTCCGAAATGCGCCAGGAATACGGCACGGGTGGCCCGTCCCTCGGCCTTGTGGACGACGACGATCGGCGCGTCCGGCCCCCCGAGCTCCCCCCAGCTTCGAATCCTGCCGCGGTAGATGGACGCGACCTGCGTCCCACTCAGGGCGGGAACCGGATTGCCCGCGTTCAGGATGAGGCCGACGCCGTCTCTCGCGATCGGGTAGACATGGAGGCCCTGCTCCTCCTCCGCCAGACGGCGCGAGACCATGCCGAGATCGGCCAGCCCCCTGCGTACGTCGAGGATTCCTCTCGACGAGCCGCCGCTCTGGACGTCGATGCGCACGCCCGGATGCTCGCGCTCGTAGTCCGCTGCGAGCAGGGCGACCACCGGCGCCAGGGTGCTCGATCCGGTCACGGTGAGACGTCCGCCGGTCCCCTCCTGGGATCTCGAGCATCCCCCGATCGCCCCGATCAGGGCCGCGAGGAGCGCCCACCCCGCCCCCGCTCGGGCTCTCGCGGTTCTCATGTCGCCTGCTCCTGGCTTCGGGCTCCCGGCTCGCTCCGGTCTCGCTTCGCCACTCCCGCTGTCGGGTCCCAGCCCCCGCTCGATCGACCTATAGCCCAGCCTTCTCGCCACGGAGCGGGGTCCAACGCCACGGAAGATTCTGCATTCGACACATTCTCCGTCTCGGCCCGGGGTCCACGGCCCGCCATCCCGGGCCCCTCCCGAGCCGGACCGGGGCGGGCCGACGAGGCACGCGTCCAGGCCCTCTCCGCTGTGTTATCGTGGCGCGCGGTCCGAACGCGCGGCCCCGCTTGGTTCGGGTCCTGAATCTGCATCGAGTCCGTCGCTCCGTCGCAGTCGGGATGCCCGGGCCAGGACGCGCGAACGGACGACGGCTCGCCTCGATCCCGCTCTCTTCCGAGACGCCTCGCTCGAGACCTCTCGGGGACCCCAGGAGGCTCTTCCAGGATCATGCAAGCAAGAGCGATCCCTCTGGCCCGCCATGTCCAGGCTTTCTTCAACGCCCTCGGAGTCCCGGGCGCCCCCGGAGCCCCCATCGCCTCCCGAAACGATGGACGCTCTCGAGGCGGACGCCGATGAGCCAGGACGAGACCGGTCTCGTCTCGAGCGGGATCGCGGGACTCGACGAGATCCTCGGCGGCGGCCTTCCGGAAGGCCGGCCCTATCTGGTCCAGGGGCTGAGCGGCAGCGGGAAGACGACCCTCGGCCTGCAGTTCGCGCTCGCGGGTGCGGAGGCTGGGGAGAAGGCCCTCTACATCAGCCTCGCCGAGACGGAGTTCGACATCCACGGCATCGCCGCGAGCCATGGCTGGGATCTCGGCGGGCTCGAGATCCGCTATCAGGGAAGCGTCGGCCCCGATCCCGGAGAGAGGCAGACGGTGCTCCATCCCGCCGAGATCGAGCTGCCCTCCAGCGTCAGCAGCTTGTTGGAGGTCGTCGCGGAGATCCGGCCGAAGCGGCTCGTGATCGATTCGCTCTCGGAGCTGCGCGCCCTCGCGCGCGAGCCGCGCTGGTTCCGTCAGGAGCTGATGCGTCTGCGGATCCAGCTCGAGTCCGTCGGCTGCACCGCTCTGCTGCTCGACACCGCGGTGGATCAGAGCGGCTTGAAGAGCCTCTTCGGCGGCGTGATCCGGCTCGAACGACGCACGCCGGACTATGGCCCCGACCAGCGCCGTCTCTCGATCGTGAAGATCCGGGGACACGCCTACGAGACGGGCTACCACGATCTCCGCATCCGCCGCGGCGGGCTCTCCGTCTTCCCCCGCCTGATCGCCGCGCAGCACCGCCAGGGGATCATTCCCGGAACGCAATCCACGGGGCTCCCCGCGCTCGACGCGATGCTCGGCGGAGACGGTCTGGACCGGGGCACCGCCGTGCTGCTGCTCGGACCCACGGGCGTCGGCAAGTCGACCCTCGCCCTCCAGATGGCGTCGGCGGCTGCGAGCCGCGGCGAGAACGTGCTCGCCTACGTCTTCGACGAGCGGCTCTCGACCGTCTTCCAGCGGGCCAGACAGATCGGAATCGATCTCGAGCGACCTGTCTCCTCGGGCCGGATCACCCTCCGCCAGGTGGATCCGGTCGAGCTCACGCCCGGCGAGTTCGCGGACGAGGTCCGTCGAAGCGCGATCGAGAAGGGCGTTCAGCTCGTCCTCATCGACACACTGAACGCCTACCTCTATGCGATGCCGAACGACAGCTTGCTGACGCTGCATCTGCACGAGCTGCTGGCCTATCTCTCCCAGCAGGGGGTGACGTCCATCATGGTCGGGACGCAACATGGATTCTCCGGGGCCGGCTCGTCGCCGAACGAGCTGGACGTGAGCTATCTGGCGGACACGGTCGTGCTGTTGCGGAACATGGAGATCGAGGGCTGGCTCTCGAAGACGCTCACGGTCTTCAAGCGGCGCGCCGGCTCTCACGAGACCTCCGTCCGCGCGCTTCAGTTCGGTCCCGACGGGATCTCCATTGGTCGCGTCGTCTCGCAGGATGGTCTCTACACCGCATCCAGCGTTCGAGCGAATGAATCCCGCTCCGAGAGCCCCGATCCGAGGTCCGACGGCGATGGCTCCTGAGCGGGACACGGAGCGGCACGTCCTCCTGCTGACCCCGTTGGGCCTCGTTGCAGTGACCTGGATTGCAATCAAATTTTTCCCGGGAAGTGGCGGAAGCGGGATCGATCAAGTGATCGCCGCACTGGAAATCCGAACCAAATCTCAGGTCCTGTCGCTGAAACTGGCGTTCGGAAAGATCTTGCTGACGCTAGCCGCCCAGTGCTTCGGCGCGTCGATAGGTCGCGAGGGACCCACCGTACATGTCGCTGCATCAATCATGTACTCCATGGGCCGACTGGTTCGTTTTCCTCCGGACTATATGGCTCGCGGAATGCTGCTTGCCGGAAGCGCCGCCGGCATTTCTGCCGCATTCAATACGCCTCTGGCTGGGGTCGTGTTCGCCTTTGAAGAG
>CAYXLY010000437.1:0-4171 GCA_964466005.1 uncultured Spirochaetaceae bacterium
CCGACTGCAGGGGGGCCGCGACCGGCTGCAGGGGGAAGGAGGGGAAGCACGAGCAGGGAGGGGGCGGAGGAGGGAGAAGAGCGGAGGAACGTCGAAGAAACGGGGAGTAGACGGGTGAGCTCCGGTGGAGAGTGGGGGAAGAGAGAGGGAACAAAGAGGGAGGGAGAGGGAATCGGGAGGAAAGAGAGGGAACCAGAAGGGGCTGACATCCGACCAATCAGGGTCCAGCGGGCCGAGGACGGGTCCAGCGGGCCGAGGATCCGTCGATCGGGCGAGGCCTCGGAGCGGCTCCAGCGGCTCCAGCGGTCCCGGCGAGACGCGAGCGGCTGCGTCGAGGCTGCCGCGTGCTCGGGGCGGCTCGAGGGGCAGCGGTCCGACCAGGCCTCGCAGGTAGGTGTCGGGGTCGGGCGGCCGGGCAGTCGGGTGGGCCCGACCCGAGTGTCCCCAGGGGCCTGAGCTACCCTGCGGCGCGCGCGCATCCCGCGCGGATGGGTCTGCGGATCGATCCGTGTGCAGAAGTCCGTCCCGTCCGGTCGGGACGAGGGAATCGAGAGCGAAGTGGTCCAGAAGACGAGAAAGGCCGCCGCCGAGGGCAGGTCCGCCGAAGAGCCCGGGAGCGAGGCCGAGGAGCGCTCTTCGCGGGGCTCGAGGTCCTCTCAGGGCCGGGAGCCCTCCGGGGAAAAGGGCTCGAGCAGGGACGCGGCCGCCCAAACGGCCGCTGCCCACACGGGCGCGGCCGACGCGGGCGCGGCCGAGGCGTCGGACGAGGGCGGCCGGAGCGAGGGAGCCCCGCACGAGGGCGGACCGGGCGAGGGCGCCTCGAGCGAGGACCCCTCGAGCCAGGCCGCCGCGAGTCCCCGCTCCGGCGCGGGCCGCAGCGGCGGTCGGGCCCGCAAGCTCGCTCGCCGGGCGCGGCAGAGCTCGGCGGCCCGGATGCGGGACCTCGGCAGCCAGGCCCGCCAGGCGCGCAGCCGGATGAGCGATGCCCGGGCGGCCCGCAGCGCCCGGAACGCCCCGCCCGTGCCGCATTTGTGCTTCGTCCAGAGTCCCCGACGGCCGATACCGCCTCTCATCATGGGCGATACCGTGCGCGTCGCGACCTACAACGTGCATCGCTGGCAGGGCGTGAACGGCCGATCCCTGCCCGACGTCGCGCGGGCGGGCTACGTCATCGAGGAGCTCGAGGCCGACGTGATCGCCCTCCAGGAGGTGCTCCGGCCCTTCCCGGAAGACCCGGCGGTCGAGGACACGCTGAGCCAGCTCTGCGACGAGCTCGACCTCCATCTGGCCTTCGCCGTGACCCGCCGCCATCGTCGTGGGCAGCTCGGCAACGCCATCCTCTCGCGCTTCCCGATCACGGCGATCTCGGTCCTCGACATCTCCTACTCGCGCATCGAGCGCCGCGGTGCGCTGGCCGCCCAGGTCGGCTCGGCCGGCGGCGGGCTCGGCGTCGTCGCGACCCATCTCTCGCTGGTCGACCGCACGCGCCACCGCCAGGTCCAGTCGCTGCTCGAGCATCCGGCGCTGAACTCGGGGCCCGCCATCCTGATGGGCGACATGAACGCCTGGCGCAAATGCAAGGGCTCGCAGGCGCTCGACGAATCGCTCAGCGAGTCGCTGCATCTCCACGACAACTTCCGCTGGCCCGCCAGCTTCCCGGCCGGCCGCCCGATGATCGCCCTCGACCGCATCTACGTGCGCAACGCCGACGTCGTCTCGATCAGCCATCACGACACGGCCTCGGCGCGCAAGGCCTCGGATCATCTGCCGGTCGTGGCCGAGGTGAAGGTGAAGGCGGAAGCGAAGGCGGAAGCGGAAGCGGCCTCGTCGTGAAGGGAGACGCGGTCTACGCGGCGCTGCCGATCCCTGTCCAGAACGCGGTCTGCACCTGGGCCGGCTGGCAGCGCGCCCGGGCCCGCTTCAATCCGCATTTCCACCGACGCCTGGCGGAGTGGATGGAGAGCGGCCGGAGCTCGGAGGAGCGGCTGCTCGAGATCCAGCAGGCGCGGCTGCTCGAGCTCGTCCGGCGGGCGCGCCGCTTCGTGCCGCACTACGCGGCGCTGGACCTGCCCGAGCCCGAGGCCGACGCCGGGGATCCGGCCGCGGGGATCGAGCGGATCCTCTCGATGTTCCCCGTGCTCGAGAAGTCGGCCTATCGCGACGCGCCGGAGTCCTTCCTCGCCTCGGACGTGCCCGCCGGGCGTCTCATCCGCGGCAAGACCAGCGGCACGACGGGCAGCGCGCTGCCGCTCTGGTACACGCCCGAGTCGCTCGCCGAGGAGTACGCCTCGGTCTGGCGGCTGCGGCGATGGCTCGGCATCGGGCTCTACGATCCCCATCTCTCGTTCGGTGGCCAGATGCTCGTTCCGCTCGCCCAGACGCGGCCCCCCTTCTGGCGCCGGAATGCCTGGGGACGGCAGACGCTCTTCTCGCTCTACCACATGACGCCGGCGAACCTGCCCGCCTACGTCGACGCGATCCACCGCCTGCCGGCCGTCTACGTCCAGGGCTATCCCTCCTCTCTCCATCTGCTCGGGCACGCGATGCTCGAGAGCGGGCGGCCCCTGCCCGCCGGCCGGCTGAAGGCCGTGCTGCCCTCCTCGGAGTCGCTGCTGGCCTTCCAGCGGGAGACGATCGAGGAGGCGTTCGGCGCCCCGATCCACGACCGCTACGGCACCAGCGAGCTCGCCGTCTCGATGACGGGCTGCACCGAGGGGCGACTCCATGTCGACATGGAGCTCGGGATCGTCGAGGTCGAGGTCGAGGAGGAGACCGACGAGTTCGTCCGTGGGCCGCTGCTCGTGACGGGGCTCGGCAACGACGCGACGCCCTTCATCCGCTACCGGATCGGCGACGTGGGGACGCGGGCCAAGCAGGACTGCTCGTGCGGTCGGCCGGGCGAGTCCTTCCTCGACGTCGACGGCCGCATCGAGGACTATGTCGTCACGCCCGACGGACGTTGGATCGGTCGTCTCGACCATGTCTTCAAGGAGCAGCTCGACGTCGCAGAGGCCCAGGTCCTCCAGGAGACGAAGGACGCGGTCGAGGTCCGCATCGTGCCCCGGGACTCCTTCGATGCGCGGGCCGAGCAGAGCCTGCGCAAGGAGATCCGCGCGCGCCTGGGCGAGGAGATCCAGATCGAGCTCCGGCGGGTCGAGGCGATTCCGCGGGAGCCCAACGGGAAGTTCCGCGCCGTGAAGTCGCGCGTAGGGAGGAATACCGGATGATTCGAGTCGGCCTGGCCCGATGTCGAGCGAGCTACGAGGGGCTCTCTGCGCCCTGGGGTCCGGGGAAGAGCTATCCCGAGCTCGAGCGACTCCTCGGCGATCGCGCCGGCGACGGGCCGCCAAACGAGGTCTATGCAGGCGTGCGCGCCGCGCTCCAGGGGCTCGGTCTCGACGCCGCTCGCTTCGGCACCCCCGACTGGAACCCGATCGGCGAGCTCGTGGCGCCGGGCAAGCGCATCGTCCTGAAGCCGAACCTGATCCGTCATTGGAACCCGGCCTCGGACGGACGCGGGGGCAGCGTCGACAGCGTGATCACCCACGGCTCCGTCCTCCGGGCCGTCGCCGACTACGCGATGCTCGCCGCCGGGCCCGAGGGCAGCGTCGCGATTGCCGAGGCGCCCCAGATGGACTGCGACTTCGACGCGATCCGCGCGATCATCGGCCTCGACGAGATCGTGGGCTTCTACGACGAGGTCCTCGGGCGCGAGCTCGAGGTGATCGACCTGCGCCGCGAGGCCGTGGTCTTCAAGGACGGCATCATCCAGGAGCGCAAGACGCTCCCGGGCGACCCGGCGGGCTACCGCGCCGTCGACCTGGGCTCGCGGAGCTTCTTCACGGGCTCGGGCCTGAACCCGAATCGCTTTCGCGGCGCCGACTACGATCCGGGCCCGACCGCCGAGCATCACAGCGGCGGCCGCAACGCCTATCTCCTGTCCGAGACGGTGCTCTCGTCCGACCTCGTGATCAACCTGCCGAAGCTCAAGACCCACAAGAAGACCGGCGTCACGCTGGCGCTCAAGAACCTCGTCGGGATCAACGGAGACAAGAACTGGCTGCCCCACCACAGCCTCGGCTCGGTCGACGAGGGCGGAGACGAGTTCCCCGAGAGCCGCTGGATCGACCGCCTGCGAAGCCGCGCGACCGAGATCGCGCGACCGCTGCTC
>CAYXLY010000438.1:0-4168 GCA_964466005.1 uncultured Spirochaetaceae bacterium
GCCGGCGTCCCGGCGGGCGTCGGTGTTCGTCTCGGGGGCGGTGTAGGCGTCGGTGTAGGCGTCGGTGTAGGCGTCGGTGTAGGCGGCGCCGTAGGAGGCGGCGTAGGCGTGGTGGGCGGCAGCGGCATGGGACGCGAGCGCGTGAGGCGCCGCGGCCCCGGTCGCTTCCGGATGGCCGTGTATGGAGAGCACGACCGAGCTGCCGAGGTAGAGAAGCACGCCGAGCACGCCGAGCACGGCGCGCAGGGCGTCGCCCCGGCGACCCGACCGACGCAGGGCGGAGCCGCGGATGGGTCGGCTTCTCGTCGCCGTTCCTCCCGCGGCCTGCCTACGCTGCGTCACCTGCGTCACTGGCCTCTCCGTCGTCCCGTGGCCGATCCGGTCGTCGTGTGGCGACCGGCCCGCATCGATGCCGGACTCCTCGTCCTCACGCGCCGCTCATCCGCTCCCCAGAACGTCTACTCGATCTGTCCATGTCTGGCAATCGCATGACACGCAGGCGCGTCGCCGGGCCGGCCCGGCCCGGCCGGGGTGATCGATGGAGCCGCGAGCTCGGATCGGTGCCGATCACGGATCCGTGGGAACTCGCTCCGGACGATCGGCACGGGGGGATCGGTGCGCGTGATCCGCCCCGGCGAGGGAGCCGGGTCGCTGGAGCCTGCGCACGCGGGAGCCGTGCGGCCTGTCTGCGAAGAGAGCGGGCGGGACGGGCGACGCGGAGGACGAGGCGAAGGGGGATCGCCGACGTGAGGTCGCCGACGAGAGATCGCCGCTCACGGATCGCCGAAATCCGGGAAGCCGGGAAAGGAGCTGGAGAGATGATGAGGATGCGTATTCGCGGGAACTCCGTCGGGCGCAGCGGGACGTACGGATCAGGGCGCGGGCTGGATGACCTGCATGCTGGGAAGGAGATGCTCATGATGGACCGAGGCGCGGGAGACGAAGCGAAGGACGAGGGGCGTGAGGAGAGCGATGGGCGGACACGAGCGACGGAGGGAGGTCGGATGACGGCCTTAGGCGGCGTCGGGGTCGGCCGTGCGATCGCATGGATGTCTCTCGTCGTGGCGGTCATGGCGGGCGGTACGGGAGCCGCGTACGCGTCCGGGGTCGACGTGCTGCTCTACGACGACGGCTCGGGCAACCTGCGCGCCGGGGCGATCGACAAGGATGAGCTGCTGCCGGCGCTGAACACCTTCGTCGTCGAAGGCGAGCTCTTCGGAGACACGAGCCTCGCGACGCCGGCCTTCCAGGGGGACGAGCCGGGCTTCTTCAGCGTCTCGGACGCGAATGCGGGCGTTCTGGGCGGCCTGAACACGAATCTGCCTGGAGGGGCGGGCGTGTCGCTCGACTTCCTGGTGGAGCCGACTCTGAATATCAGTCTCTCCTACTGGGACGACGGCCTGGGGCAGTTCGGTGCGACCCCGAACGGGGAGACGATGACCCTGACCAAGGGAGCGAGCTTCTTCGGCACTCTCGGCGGCGCGAGCGAGGTCCTCGGCGCGGCGATCGGGACGACCGGAATCGACGGCTTCATCGACGATCATCCGGATTTCGACCTCGGTACGGCGACGCCGGGCGTCTACCTCACCTACGGCCAGGCGAACGTAGACGGCCTCGACGGTCCCTCCAATCCGTTCTGGCTGGTCTTCGGCACCCTCGACGTCTGCGAGCAGACGGAGAGCTGCACGGCTCTCCAGGAGGCGTTCAACGCCGGCATCGAGGGGCAGATCGAGGCGGGGATCGCCTACGTGAACACGGTGCTGGTCCCCGAGCCCTCGACCGCGCTCCTGATGTCGCTCGGCTTGATGGGCCTCGGCCACTCCGCGAGGCGCTCCCGCCGAGGCGAGGGCGCGGCGCTCTGAACGACTCGCGAACGACACGCGAATGAGTCCTGCCTCCCGCGGCGATCCATCCGGCTCGTCGCGGGAGGTCTTTCGAGGCGCGTCCGTCCAGCAGGGGTGCGTCTTCACGTCGCAGGAGCAGGGCAGGGGGAGGTCGAGCATGCGGTACAGCAGTCTTCTCGGAGCATTCGGATCCTCGGCGCTCTCCATCTGGCCGGGGGCGTCGGGGCCGACGCCGAAGCGAGCACCAGGGCCGGCGCTCGCGCGGGAGGCGCTCGCGCGGGAGGTTCGCGATCGAGATCCTCGCTCCCGCCTCCGGCGCGGAGGCCGGGGCGTCGGACTCAGCCTCGCAATCGGGGTCGCGGTCCTGCTCGACGCCGGGTCGGTCCTCGCGCAGGTCCATGTCGACATCGCAGTCCAGGAAAATGCCGACGACGGCCGACTCGGCATCCACGGCTACGATTTCAACGCCCTTCCCCAGCTCGCCGTGATGCCCGGAAAGAGGGTCTTCGTTCGCGGGGTCGGCATCAGTGGGAACTCGTTGCTCTCCGAGGATCCGGGCTTCGTCGCGCGCGTGTCCGAGACCGAGCTCGACCCGGTCGGGCTCCTGCCGGTGCCCGGCAGCGAGACGCTGGTGTTCAACGTGCTCTCGCCGCCGATCCCGACGATGCCCGAGCTCGGTGGCCGCAACGTCAGCTTCTGGAACGGACAGGGGCCGGTCGTCTGGGGGCCGACGCCCGATCCCGACGAAGGGTTGTCCATCATCAAGGGCTCCTTCTTCAATCCGACCGCGGAGATCGTCGTCGATGGCGCGACGACGGACGTCCCGGGCTTCGTGATCGGTGCGACGACGAGCGGCTCGACGGGCTCGCTGCACGAGCATCTGAAGTTCCTGCTGCTCCCCGACAATGGCGCGCTGCCTCCCGTCGGTCCCGACGACGGGGTCTACCTGATGCTGATCGAGCTCTCGCTCGCGCCCTATGCCGAGTGGATCCCGGTCTTTCTCGGCATCGAGGCCTTCGCCGGAGGCAGTGCGACGCAGCAGGCCGCGATTGCGGCGGTCGAGAGCGAGCTGTTGCGTCCGCTCTGCAGCGACGGCATCGACAACGACAAGGACGGGCTGGTCGACTGGCCGGGCGACCCGGGATGCGACGATCCGGAGGACATGTCCGAGCGCGGGGCCGTGGAGGAATGCGACAACGGCCTCGACGATGACGCGGACGGTCCGATCGACTTCCCGAACGATCCCGGCTGTCTGCATCCGACGCAACCGATCGAGGCGCCGGAGCCGGCCTTCGCGACGATGCTTCTCGTCGGCGGGCTGGGTCTCGTCGGCCTGAGCCGGCGGCGCGCGCAGCGGCTCGGAATCACGTGAGCACGTTGGTCGGCGCGGTGGCCCTCCTGGGGTCGCTCGCATGGCTCGCCGTCTGGCTGCGTCGTCGGGTCGTGCTCGCGCGAGCGACGTCGCGTCTCGGCTCCGATCCCGACGACGGCATCGGGCCCGCGCGCTTCGAGGCGACGCCCGTCGCGGCGCGGGCGGAGGCCCGGTCCCGCCCGTCCGCGCACGTCGGGATGGATCCGGGACGACGTCGTGCCGTGCTCGTCGGGATCGTCTTCGTGTCGGGCCTGACTCTCTGGCGACCGGTTCTCGATCTTCCGCTGCCGATCGCTTCGGCGCTCGCGCTCGATGGCGCGATCCTCTTCGGGCTCGGCCTCGCGACGCGCCAGGACCGATGGAATCTACGCCTCGAGGAGCAGCTGGCCGAGTCGCTCCGCCTGTCCTCGGCCGGGCTGCACGCGGGACTGGGCCGGGTCGAGGCCCTTCAGCGCGCGGCGGCCCAGATCGATGCACCGTTGCGACCGATCCTGCTCGAGACCGTCGGCCAGCTCCGCCTCGGAGAGGAGCCGCCGCAGGTCTTCCGCCGACTCGCAGCGCGCATCCCGCTCGAGACCTTCCGGCTCTTCACGATGGTCATTGCGACGCAGTGGGAGGCCGGCGGAAGCCTCCAGAGGACCTTCGCTTCGGTCGGTGACTTCATGCAGGACCGCGTCGAGGTCGCCCGTCGCATCACGGCCCAGGCGGCTCCGACGCGGTCGGCGATCCTGACGTTGATCGGCGCCACCGCGGCGATCGCCTGGTTCAGCGGAGCGAACGACCCGGCCAGCCTCGAGCGTTTCCTGCGATCGAGCTGGGGCAGTGGTCTCGTCGGTAGCGCGCTGGCGCTCCAGGGAGCGTCGCTCGTCTGGATGTGGCGTCTCACACGGGTGCGGATCTAGTGTCCTGTCCCGGAAGTTCGCCGTCGAAGTCGCCAGGCCGACCGTGTGGC
>CAYXLY010000439.1:0-4166 GCA_964466005.1 uncultured Spirochaetaceae bacterium
CTCGACCTCGCCCAGCCAGGCCGCGAAGAGAGCGAGCGCCAGCACCGCCAGCAGGACCCCTGCCGGCACCCACAGGATGAGGCCCGCGAGCTGCTGGTCCTCGACGGGCGAGAGGCCCCAGGCCTGGGTGCGGGCCCTGTGGCTCGGATACCAGGCCGCGGGGGAGATCGTGATCAGCGCGCCCAGGATGCTGCCCTGCAGCGCCGTGGCGAAGACGAAGAGGCTGGCCAGGCCGTACCCCGCTCGGCCATAACGTCCCTGGACCAGCGCCGACCAGAAGAGCGCGGCCACCCCGAGAAAGCTCGCGTGCTGGATCCAGTGGACGGGCTCGCTCGCGAGCGCGGCCTCGTAGAGAAAGGGGACATGCCAGATCCAGAGGACGGCCGCGTTCAGAATCCACACCATCAGGGGTCCGGTCGCTCGTCGCCAGACGCGGGCGGGCTGGCGGGCGAGCAGCCACTGCAGGACGCCCCGTCGGAGGCGAGCCGGCATCCCGCCCACCACGGGACCCAGCGGTCGCCCGAGCACGAGCAGCGGCGCCGCCACCAGCATCAGCAGCTCGTGCTGGGTCATATGAGCCGAGAAGAGGAGGTCGCTGACGGCATCCAGAGGCGAGAGCAAGGCCAGCACCAGCACCCCCGCACCGAGAGCGAAGCAGAGAGCCTGGACGCCGCGAACTCCGCGTCCGCTCCCCGCCCGCCTCCACATCCTGGTCAGCCCGCGCGCATAGAGTCCGCAGGCACAGACGATGAGGGTCATCACGAGCGGATCCCAGGTCCAGTCTTCGAGGCCTACAGCGAGCGACGGATGGGCCTCCTCGTGGGCCCGGGCGGATCCCGCCACCAGCCAGACCCCGCCGGCCTGCACGCTTCGCCGCGCGCGCATCGCGATCACACCCGACATCACACCCGACATCACACCCGGCATGGATCGAGCATCAGCTTGGGCATCATCAGGGCGAGGATCAGGAGCCCGGACAGTGCATTCAGGCCGACGCCCGCGACGACGATCGACGCTCGCAGATCGGGCCGGTCCTCCGCCTCTTCCCACGAGCCCGGCTCCGGATCGCTCGGCATCCTCCAGCACAGGAGCGAGCCGATGACCGTCCCGAGCAGCGCAGCCAGGCCGACCCAGATCAGGGGGCCTCGCTGTCCGGTCTCGCAGACGTGGGGCACCAGCAAGTAGCTCAGCTGTAGATCGATCAGCCAGGCGAGCGGACCGAGGAACGCCCCGCCGATCGGGACGAGCCGGGACGGCGCCCTTTTCGTCTTCCCGGGCCTTGCACGCATCTCCGGATCCTCCGAGCGAGACCCTCCGTCACGACAGGCGCGGCACCAGATAGAGCACGCCATAGAGCGGGAGCCAGATGATCACCATGAATTGCCAATAGAGACCGTCCACCTGCGTGGCCAGGACGACCTTCGGACCGAGAGGCCGCCGCCATACGAGCGCCGCGACGGCTCCGGTTCCCAGCACGGCCGCGCTGACGTGAGCCATGTGCAGACCGTTCAGAGTCCAGAAGACCGATCCGAAGGCATGGGTCTTCCAGGAGAAGGGGAGCGCATCGAGCTCCAGAAGCCGAAGCAGCCCGCAGACGGTCGCCAGGGCGACGCTGGTGAGCAGCATCGCGATCGGCTTCCGGCGCTCCTGCAAGGCGATCCGCGTGGCCCGACGGATCGTGACGACGCTGGCGGCGAGCAGGACCGTGATCGCGCTGGCCCACGAGAGTCCGGGCGGCGCGACGTCGGGCGGCGGCCAGCCGGACTGGAGGACTCGAAGATAGAAGCCGCTCGACAAGAACGTGCCGAAGACGATCGTCTCGACGACGATGAGTCCCGAGATGCCCCACCAGAGCAGCGACTCGGAGCCCAGGGCGCCGACGGGAAGCTCTCCGAGATCGAGGTCGGCCGGATCCGAGGGCGTCATGCCGAGCCCTCCCGCTCTCGCCGACCTCGGGTCCTCCCGGAGCCGGGCGACCCGGCGACCTCGTCGAAGTCGAGCTCCGGCTCGGCCTGCTCGGGCCAGAACCAGCCGACCAGGGCCACGAAGGCGAGCAGGAAGCCGACTACGACCGCCCAGGGCGTGTAGACGGATCCCACGAAGGCGACCGACGCCGAGACTGCCAGGAAGAAGGGCCAGGGCGATGCGCCGGGCAGGATCTCGCGCTGGCGCGGCGTCGCCTCGAGCACGCTGGTCACGAGGATCTCTCGGCGATCGACGCGCATGCCCCCTGTCGAGGGGAGGCTCGCCGGCTCATCCCCCATCGCTCCCTGCTCGAGCGACCAGAGCGGATGTCGGCCGCGGACGCAGGGAATCTCCCGGAAGTTTTCCGGCAGCGGAGGCGAGGCCGTCGCCCACTCGAGGCCATCGGCCTGCCAGGGATTCCATCCCGCCGCCGCCCCGCGCCCGAGGCTCCAGAGGAAGTTGACCAGGGAGATCGCGATGCCGAGGGCGAGCGTGAAGGCCCCGATCGTCGCCCACCCGTTCAGCATCCCCCATCCCGGCTCGGGCGGATACGTATAGATCCGCCTCGGCATCCCCTCGATCCCGAGCTGATGCATGGGAAAGAAGGTGAGGTTCAGGCCGAGAAAGACGAGCCAGAAGCTCCACCTGCCCGCGCCCTCGTGCAGCCGACGACCCGTGATCTTCGGGAGCCAGTAATAGAGGGCGCCGAAGAGGGGCAGGACCGAGCCTCCGATCAGCACGTAGTGCAGGTGGCCCACGATGAAGAAGGTGTCGTGGACCTGCAGATCGAAGGGGACCGACGCGATCATCACGCCGGTCAGGCCGCCGAAGACGAAGGTCAGCACGAACCCGCAGACGAAGAGCATCGGAACGTCGAGCCGAGGCCGACCCAGCCAGACCGTCGCCGTCCAGCAGAAGATCTGCACCCCGGTCGGGATGGCGATCATCATGCTGGCGGCCGTGAAGAAGCTCTCGCCCATGGCGGGAAGGCCGACGGCGAACATGTGGTGCACCCACAGCCCGAAGGCCATGAAGCCCGTCGCCACCAGGGAGAGGACCAGCGCGGAGTAGCCGAAGACCGGCCTGCGACAGGCATTCACGACGATCGCCGACACCATGCCGAGGGCCGGCACGAAGATGATGTAGACCTCCGGATGACCGAAGAACCAGAACAGGTGCTGCCAGAGCACGACGTCTCCGCCGGCGGCCACGTCGAAGAAGCGCGTCCCGACCAGTCGGTCGAGAGCGAGCATCAGGCTTCCGACGATCACGCTCGGCATGGCGAATACGATCATCACGCTCATGACCAGGATGGCCCAGACGAAGAGCGGCATGCGATGCAAGGCCATTCCCGGGGAGCGCTGGCGCAGGATGGTCACGATCAGCTCGACGGCCGCCACCAGGGCGGCGACCTCGACGAAGGTGATGAGCGTGGCCCAGAAGTCGATCCGATGGCTGGGCGAGTACTCCGGACCCGCCAGGGGCACGTAGTTGAACCAGCCGGCGTCGGGGCCGAGGCCGAAGAAGAACGCCCCGTAGAGGCAGACTCCGCCGATCAGGAAGACGTAGTAGCCGAAGGCGTTGAGGCGGGGGAAGGCCATGTCCCGGGTTCCGATCATGAGGGGGACGAGGTAGACGCCCATGCCCTCCATCATGGGGACCGCGAACAGGAACATCATCGTCGTGCCGTGGAGCGTGAAGATCTGGTTGTAGAGATCGGGCCCGAGCCAGCCCTGCTCGGGCCCGGCGAGCTGGACGCGCAGGGCGAGCGCCTCGATGCCGCCGAGCAGGAAGAACACGAAGGCCGTCGCGATGTAGCGCTTGCCGATCACCTTGTGGTTGACGGGCTGGAACCAGCCGAGCAGCCCGGACGGAGAGCTCCAGATCTCCGCCAGCGCCTCGGCACGGTCGGCGCCGGGGGCGAGGTCGTCGGTGACGGCGACGGCGACGGCGGGCTCATCCATGACGTCGCATCCCCTACTCCAGGCTGCTCAGATAGGCGACGACCGCGTCGAGCTCCTCCGGCTCGAGATCGCTCGCCGGCATCGCGTTGCCGGGCTTGACCCGTTGGGGATCCTCGATCCAGGCGCGGAGCCATCTCGGCTCGTTCGGCACGCCCGTGGCGCCGAGCGTCGATCGGCTCGCCAGATGGGTCAGGTCGGGGCCCGTGCGTCCCCTCGCCGGCGTGCCTCGAATCGTGT
>CAYXLY010000440.1:0-4139 GCA_964466005.1 uncultured Spirochaetaceae bacterium
CGTCCGGATCTACGACGACCTCACGGCCTCCGCGGCGGACCTCCGCTTCCTGAACGTGCGCAAGGTCTCGGGATCGGGGGCCTGGGTGCCCTCCAATACCGGGACGGAGACGAGCCTCGTGCTGGAGGATCCCGACCAGGGAATCGACATCCCGGCTGGGGAGCAGGTCGTTCTGGAGATCGAGGTCGTGCTCGAGGATACGCCGACGAACGTGGGCGGCCTGCAGTTCACGAACTCCGCCTCCTATCTCTACAACTGGCTCGATGGGAACGCCGCGACCCAACGCATCGGTGCGCTCGGCACCTCGCCGCCCATGACGATCGTGGAGCCCGACGTCGTGACGCTGGAGAAGTCCGGTCCGGCGACGATGTCGCTCGGGACGGCCACCACCTTCACCCTGGACGTGCACAACGCGAGCGAGGCTTCTGCGTGGAGCCTCGAGATCCTCGATCGGCTGGCCGACGCGCCGAACGCGAGCGTCTGCGCCACACCGCCCGCGGACCTCACGGCACGGGTCTTCGAGAGCGACGGCGCGACTCCCGTCTCGGAGCCTCTGGTCGAAGGAACCGATTTCAGCGTGGTCTTCGAGGGAGAGCCGGTCTGCGAGCTGAGACTCGCGATGCAGACGCCCGCGGCCACGGTCGGCCCGGGAGAGCGGCTTCTCGTGACCTATCGCAGCGAGCTCGACGCGGACAGCCTCGATGGCGAGTCACTCGTCAACGTCGCAGGTGCCGTCCGCTGGTGGAGCGCCGACGGGACGGATGCCGCGACGGCTGGAGATCGCCGGGTCTTCGAGCGGTCGGTCACGGACGGAACGGTGGGCGTGCTCGACCACGAGGACGCGCACGAATCGACGGTCGCGCTCCCGAGGGTCCGCTTCGAGAAGACGGTCCTGAACGTGACCCGAAACGAGGACCCCGCCACGGCGGCATCTCCGGGAGACACGCTTCGCTACCGACTCTTCGTCGAGAACCTGAGAGACGCGCCTCTCGAGGCTCTCTCGATCGTCGACGAGCTCGATGGCCTGAATGCCGTGCCGGCCTTCGAGCCGGGGACGCTTCGGATCGTGAGCGCTCCGGCCGGAGCCGATGCGAGCGGGACCGACGCCAGCGGCGGGACGGCCGGGACCGGCAGGCTCGAGGTGGGGAATCTGAGCCTCTCCGGCGCGAACGACAGCGTGCTCGTCGAGTTCGAGGTCACGCTCGCTGGCGTTCTTCCGGATGGGACCGAGGTCCGGAATCAATCGACCCTGTCGACTCGCGGGATCCTCTTCGCGCAGAGTGACGACCCGGCAGTGAACGGAGAGGCGGACCCGCTCACGCCCGGCGACGAGGATCCGACGGTCGTTCCGATCGAGTCGGCGCCGGTCTTCCAGGTCGAGAAGACCTCGGCCTACGTGACCGGAGATCCGGACGTCCTGCTGGCGGGCGAGACGCTCCGCTACACGATCACCGTGACGAACATCGGTGACGATGACGCGGTCGACACGACGATTCGGGATGCCGTCCCGGTGAACGCGGCCTATGTCCCCGGCAGCACCACGCTGAACGGTCTCCCGGTTCAGGACGATCCGGGGGGAGTGCTTCCGCTCTCCGACGGGCTGTCGATCTCGGCTCCCGAGGAGCCGACGCCCGGGCTGCTCCGGGCGGGCGATCCGGCGGAGGGCGGCGGCGTCGCCACGCTGATCTTCGACGTGGTGGTCGACGCCGACGTGGTCGACGGGACGGTCGTCTCGAATCAGGCCTTCGTGAGCGCGCCGCGAGGAGGCGTGGGAGAGCAGCCGTCGGACGATCCCCGGACGCCGCTTCCAGACGATCCGACGCGCGACGTCGTGGGCAACGCGCCGCTGCTCTTCGCGCCCAAGAGCGTGACGATCGAGACGGACCTCGGGATACCGGGCGTGGTCGATCCCGGTGACGTCCTGCGGTACCGCATCACGGTCTACAACAGCGGTGCCGCGGATGCGACGGCGGTCCGGCTGCGGGACGACGTCCCGCCCGAGACGACCTATGTGGCCGACTCTCTGACGCTCGACGGACTGCCCGTCGGACAGCCCGATGGCGGCGTGTCGCCGCTCGTCCAGGGAATCGCGATCAGCTCCAGCGAGCTCGTGCCGCCCCTTCCTCCGTCGGGCGGCGGGCGCATCCGCGCAGGCGAGAATGCCGTCGTGACCTTCGCGCTTCGTGTGAACGACGGGGTCCCGGGCGGGACCATCATCCGGAACCAGGCCCTGGTCGAGAGCGCGGAGCTTCCGGGTCTGCGGACCGATGGAGACGGCGATCCGGCGACCGGGCCGGAGCCGACCCTCGTCGTCGTCGGGGCCGGACAGCAGCTCGCGATCAGCAAGGAGGTGACGGTCGTCGGCGGCGGGCCCGCGCTCGCAGGCTCGGAGCTCGAGTACCTGGTCCGTGTCCAGAACATCGGCAGCATCCCGGCGTCGGACGTCGTCCTGACCGACGACCTCGATCAGCCGGTTGCGGGTCAGCTCGCCTACGTGGCGGGCTCCGCCACGCTGAACGGCGCCCCGGATGGCGTGAGCGTGGCCGGATCGGTCCTGACCGCCGACGCGTCCTCCCTGCCCGGTCCCCTCGCTCCTGGAGAGTCGCTCCTCCTGCGCTTCCGCGCCGTCCTCGCCGCCGACCTCGAGATCGGCACGACGGTCGTCAATACGGCCACCGTCCAATGGGGCATGCCCCCGCAGACCGCGAGCGCGAGCGTCTCGATCGACGTCGGCGGGACGCCCGGGATCGGCGCGCTCAACGGAGCGGCATGGCACGACGCAGATCACGATCGCGAGCGGGGAGCAGGGGAGCAGCCGCTCGAGGGCTGGTGGGTCGAGCTCCTGCGCAACGGACGCCTCGTGCAGTCGGTGAGGACCGACGCCAGCGGCGGGTATCGCCTCACGGGTATCGCACCGAACGACGGGACCGGCGACACCTATCAGCTTCGCTTCCGGGCTCCCGGCGCCGGCCCCCGGACCGCCTCGCTGGGCAGGACGCGGTCGGCGTTCACGGACGGCCTGCAATCGATCGAGGACATCCGGGTGCCCGCCGGCAGCAATCTCCAGGATCTGGACCTGCCGATCGATCCGAACGGCTCCGTCTACGACGCCGTCCTGCGGACGCCGGTTTCGGGCGCGACCCTTCGTCTCGTCGAGGCAGGCAGCGGGCAGCCCGTCTCGGGCTCGTGCTTCGATGATCCCGAGCAGCAGGGACAGGTCACCGTCGCGAACGGCTTCTACAAGTTCGATCTGAACTTCGCCGACGCCAGCTGTCCGAGCGGCGGTGTCTACCGGATCGAGGTGACCGCTCCCGGCGCGGGCTTCGTATCCGGGGTCTCCCAGATCATTCCGCCGAGCGTCGACGCTTCGGGCGCGGCCTTCTCCGTCCCGGCCTGCCCGGGAAGCGCGCTCGACGCGATTCCACTCACCGCGCAGCATTGCGAGATCCAGCCCTCGGAGCGGGCGCCTGCGCCCTCCGCGCGCGCCCGGACCGGAGCGACCCGCTATCACCTGCTGCTGGCGTTCGACGGAAGCGGCCCCCCCGGCTCCAGCCAGGTCTTCAACAATCATCTGCCCCTCGATCCGGCTCTGGGCGGCGCCGTCGCCATCACGAAGACGACGCCTTCGCTCAACGTGAGCCGCGGTGATCTCGTCCCCTACGAGATCACCTTCGACAACGGACTCCCGGTGCCGCTCGAGGACCTGAGCCTCGTGGACCGCTATCCCGCCGGCTTCCGCTACATCGAGGGATCCGCGCGCATCGACGGCGTTCCGGTCGAGCCCACGATCCAGGGACGCGAGCTGGTCTGGACGGACGTCGGAGTCGACGCGCTCGCGAGCCGATCCGTCGTCCTGCTGCTCGGAGTCGGCGCCGGCGTGCGGGAGGGGGAGTTCGTGAATCGCGCTCAGGCCTTCAGCAGCGTGACGGGGCTCGGTCTCTCGGGCGAGGCGTCGGCGACGGTCCGGGTCGTGCCGGACCCGACCTTCGACTGTACCGACGTGCTGGGCAAGGTCTTCGATGATCGCAATCGCGATGGCATCCAGGACGCGGGCGAGAACGGAATCGCCGGAGTCCGGCTCATGACCGTTCGCGGCCTGGCCGTGACGACCGATCCGGAGGGCCGCTTCCACATCACCT
>CAYXLY010000441.1:0-3092 GCA_964466005.1 uncultured Spirochaetaceae bacterium
TCGACTGGCTCGCGGAGTCGGTGCCCAGCGGGGTGCTCGTCGCGCACGGCAAAGCGGTCGGGATGCCCTCCGACGACGACATGGGCAACAGCGAGGTCGGCCACAACGCGATCGGGGCGGGCCGGGTCTTCGATCAGGGCGCGAAGCTCGTCGCACGCGCGATCGCCTCCGGCACGCTCTTCGAGGGCGAGCAGGCCGCCGTCTGGCAGGAGCTCGCGGAGCGCGTCCGGGAGCGCGGCTCTACGTTCCACTTCCTGGGCCTGCTCTCGGACGGAAACGTCCACAGCCACATCGATCATCTCTTCGCGCTGCTGCGCCGCTGCGACCACGAGCAGATCGAGCGGGTCCGGATCCACGTGCTGCTCGACGGACGGGACGTGCCGGAGACCAGCGCCCTCGACTACGTGGACGCCCTCGAGGAGCTCTGCGAATCGATTTCGGGCCGCCCTCGGCGGGACTATCGGATCGCCTCCGGTGGCGGCCGGATGACCACGACGATGGATCGCTACGAGGCGGACTGGGCCATGGTCGAGCGCGGCTGGAAGACCCACGTTCGGGGCGAGGCGCGCGGCTTCGACAGCTGCAGGCGGGCGATCTCGACCTTTCGGGACGAGTCGAAGGGCATCGGCGACCAGATGCTGCCGCAGTTCGTGATCGTCGATGCAGAGGGCCAGCCCGTGGGTCGCGTCGTCGACGGGGACGCTCTGGTGTTCTTCAACTTTCGCGGCGATCGCGCGATCGAGATCACCCGGACCTTCGAGGACGAGGATTTCCCCTATTTCGATCGCGGTCCGCGACCCGACGTCCTCTACGCCGGCATGATGGAGTACGACGGGGACCTGAAGCTGCCCTCGCGCTATCTGGTCGCTCCGCCGCTCATCGAACGCACGCTGGGTGAGTATCTCGCCCGCGCCGGCCTGCCGCAGCTCGCGATCAGCGAGACCCAGAAATTCGGTCACGTGACCTATTTCTGGAATGGCAACCGCAGCGGCGCATTCGATCCCGAGGTCGAGACCTATGTCGAGATCCCATCCGACTCGAGGCCCTTCGAGGAGCGGCCCTGGATGAAGGCGGCGGAGATCACCGACCGGTTGATCGACGAGCTGCGGACGGGCGCCTATCGGCATGCGCGCCTGAACTACGCGAACGGCGACATGGTCGGGCATACCGGTCACCACCAGGCCTCGATCCAGGCCGTCGAGGCCGTCGATCTCCAGCTCGGGCGGCTGCTGCCGGTCATCGAGTCCCTGCGCGGCGCGTTGATCGTGACGGCCGACCACGGCAATGCCGACTGCATGTTCGAGATCGATCCGAAGACGGGCGAGGCGGCCTGCGACGCGGCCGGGCGGCCGAAGGTGAAGACGAGCCACACGCTGAACCCCGTCCCGCTCCACGTCTACGCGCCGAGCGCGCCCGTGAAGATGCGAGAGTCGTCCGCCTCGCCGGGCCTGGCGAACCTGGCCGCGACCGTGCTGCACCTGATGGGCTACGAGGCGCCGGAGGACTACGCGCCCTCGCTGCTCGAGACGTCTTCCGGGGGAAGCGCCTCGGAGCTCGGGTAGAGAGCCCTCAGCGCGCGAAGAGAGCCTTCGGCGCGAGACAAGAGCCTTCAGCGCGCGAAAAGAGCCTTCAGCCAGCGAGAAGAGCCTTCAGCCCACGACAAGAGCCTTCGGCGCGGGGCGATGCCCTCTCTAGAGAGTCGTCGCCAGCCGATCGATCAGGCGGCTCAGCTCGCTGCGGTCCGACTCGGGCAGGCTCGTGTGGATGAGCTCCACCAGTGGGACCATGCCCTCCCGATAGCGGGTCAGCGCCTCGTTCGCGCTCGGCGTCGCCTCGAGAATGATGGACCGGCGGTCGTCGGGATTGCGACTCCGAAGCACCAGGCCGCGCTCCTCGAGTCGATCGACCAGAGCGGTCATCGTGCTCCGTGGAAGCTGGAGGTCGACCACGAGACTCTTCACGCTCGTCGGGCCGTGCTCGCAGAGCAGCGAGACGAGATCGAGCTCGCGACCCGAGAGCCCCGTCGTCGATTCGAGGTCGAGCCCCCGCCGCCGGAGCCGGAAGCTCAGCGTGACCAGCCGCTCGACCAGGCTCGCCTGGGAGTCGCCGGACTCCGCGGATGATCCCAATCGGCGGTCCGAGGGGGAGGAATCGGGCTGGGGGAAGGCGGCCGTCGGGCGGGAGGCCGTGTCCCGGGCGAGAGGAGAGGCGGTGGCTGTCACGAGTGGCTCCGATTCGACGTCCAGTGTCGTTGCGGTCCACTACGCAGGTCGTGGCCCAACCGGTTACAGCCCCGGCCCGAATGCTCCGGAGGGCGCAGCGAGCCGTGCCCCCCTCGACGGACTCCCCGCCGGGCAGGCGTTGGGGGTGACCCTCGTTCGCGAGGCCGAGGCGCTCTCAGCGTCCGGAGACGGGTGCCAGGCGATGGTGGGCGACGAACCACTCGCTTCCGCTGCGGGCGCCGAAGAGCTCGGCGCACGCCATGAAGAAGAGGCGCCAGCGGCCGAGCCACTGCCTCGCGGCGCTCTCGCCGTAGGTCCGGACGAGGATCGGAAGGATCGCCTCGCGCTGCGCATCGAGGCGGGCGAGCCAGTCGTTGCAGGTCTGCTCGTACTGCCGACCGTCGACGATGAAGCTCTCCTCGACCGAGAGGTGCTCCGGGAACTGCGCCGCCAGGTCGAAGCAGGGCATGATCCCGCCGGTGAAGAAATGACGGGACATCCAGTCGCTCTCGCTCCGCACCTCGTAGTAGTAGGGCGTGGTGCGATGGCAGAAATAGTGCAGGAAGAGTCGCCCCTCCGGTGCGAGCCAGCGCGCGATCCGCTCGAAGAGCGCAGGCCAGCCGCGCATGTGCTCGAACATCTCGACCGAGACGACGCGGTCGAAGGGCGCCTCGGCCTGCTCTGGCTCGAAGGAGTTGGCATCGGCCGTGCGGACCCTCAGGTTCCCGAGGCCGTGGTCCTCGGCGCGGGCGGTGATGTGCTCGCGCTGTGCCTTCGAGTTCGAGACGGCGAGGATCCTCGCATTCGGGTATTGCTCGGCCATCCAGATCGAGAGCGAGCCCCAGCCGCAGCCGAGATCGAGGATCCGCA
>CAYXLY010000441.1:3102-4134 GCA_964466005.1 uncultured Spirochaetaceae bacterium
GCCGTCCTCGATGCCCGCGCGCTCGGTCGTCCGGCGCAGCATCGCGACCTCGGCCTGATCGAGGTCCGGAGCGGAGCGCCGTCCGCTCGCGCGCTCGATGCCGGGACCGTAGTCGCAGCAGCTGTACTTCGAGCGCGCGCCGAGCACCCGTTCGAAGAAGGCGGGTGGCAGCTCGTAGTGCTGCTCGTTGGCCTCGCGCATGGCCGTGGCCACGGGCAGGGAGTAGGCCGCGTGAAAGAAGGCGCGGCGGAGGCGATCGGTCTCCTCGGGGTCTTCCGTGCGGAGCTCGGCGAGTCGCTCGGCGAGCAGGCGCCGGATCCCGAGACGGATCGCCGCATCGGGCAGGCGACCGTGCTCGGCCAGCGAGAAGGCCGCCCGCCGCGCGCCCGCCGCGGCGCGGCCGAAGAGTCCGATCGGCGCATCGGACGCCTGCAGGTTGGGGTCCGCTCTCATGTCTCGAATCCTCCCGGGCCGGCGCCCCGAGGTCGACGCTGCGTCGACCTATCCGTCCCGACTATCCGACTCTCCGAGCAGCTCGGCCACTCGCTGCTCGCGGTACCGGAAGATCTGGTCGAGCTTGCGACGGACCAGCGGGAGCACGATCCGACTGAGGGGCTCCAGCGGGAGGGCGTAATGCACGACGTCCTCGATGGCAGTGCGCCGCGGTCCGAGGGCCTCGAAACGATGCTCGTGCTCCCACAGGCGGTAGGGACCCGAGATCTGTCGATCGACGAAGCGCTTGCCGGGCTCCCAGACCGGGATCTCCGTCTGCCAGGAGAAGGGCACGCCGTAGAGGCTCATCCGGTAGTCGATCCGGGCTCCGGGGCGCATCTCGATGGGCAGGGGCGTGAGGATCCGGAACTTCAGCTCCGGGGGCGTGATCGCCTCGAGATTCGCCGCGTCGGAGAAGAAGGCGAAGACCTCGTCGAGGCTGCGGTCGAGCTGGATCGAAGATCGAAGAACGTGGGGCATTCGAACCCTTCCCTTCGGGGGTTGCTCGTCGGCGCATGACCGCGCCGGTGTCCATCTCGC
>CAYXLY010000442.1:0-1861 GCA_964466005.1 uncultured Spirochaetaceae bacterium
CGAGAGCCGCGACTCGTACTCGCGGGCCGTCTCCTCGCGACACTCGATCGTCGCTAGGTCGTGCTCCAGGATTCGTTTGATCCCCGAGAGGACATGAGAGGCCTGGAGCTCGGAGATCAGAATCACGTTCGCGGTATGGGCCACGTTCGTATTGGGTCCGTAGAGGCAGAAGAGGTTGGGAAAGCCCGGGATCGAGATCCCGAGATAGGCGCGCGGCAGATCGGACCAGGCGCGTGACAAGAGCGCCCCGTCCCGGCCCTCGACCTCGAGGGGCCAGAGGAAGCGATCGGCATGGAAGCCCGTCGCCCAGACGATCGCGTCGACCGCGATCTCCTGCCCGTCCTCGGCGACCACTCCCGTCTCCGTCACACGCTCGATGGCCGTGGGCACGAGCTCGACGTTCGGCCTCTGCAGGGTGGCGAGCCAGCTGCCGTTGTCCTGGAGCATCCGCGTGCCCATCGGCGGGTAGTCGGGAACGACCTTCTCCAGCAGACCGGGCTCCTGGATCTGGCTCTCCATGTATCCGACGAGCTGATCCCGGAGAGCCCGGTTCACGGCGCTCGCCGAGAGTCCGCCGTCGTCCCAGGTCGGGTCGATCTCGACGCGCGCCTCGGCCTTGTCGAGCTGGCCCCAGATCGTGATGACGCGATACCAGCGCGCGTAACCCGGGAGATGATGGAAGCACCATTCATGGGCCTCCGGGATCGCATCGTGATAGTCCGGATTCGGGAGCATCCACTGAGGCGAGCGCTGGAAGACCGTGACCCGGCTCGCGGACCGCGCCAGCTCGGGAACGAGCTGGAACGCACTCGCACCGGAGCCGGCGACGGCGACGTGTCGATCGCGTCCATCGAACCCGGGATCCCAGCAGGCGGTGTGCATCTGCGGGCCGCGGAAGCTTTCGCGGCCCGGGATCTCCGGAATCTTGGGGCGATTGAGCTGACCGACGGCGCTCACCAGCACGTTGCCACTCGCCGAGGCCGCTCGCCCTTCGTGCCTGTACTCCACGTGCCAGCGACCCGAGGCCTCGTCGAATGTCGCGCGCTCCACCTCGGCGCCGAAGACGATGTGATCGAGCAGACCGTACTCCCTCGCGATCCGGGCGAAGTAGTCGCGGACCTCACCGTGGACGCCGAAGAGATGTTGCCACTCACCCGGATCGAAGGAGAACGAGTAGGCATGGCTCGCGATGTCGACGCGGCAGCCGGGATAGCGATTCTCGAACCAGGTTCCCCCGACGCCTGGATTCTTCTCCAGAATGGTGAAGGGCACGCCCTCCTGCTTCAGCCTGAAGGCAACGAGCAGCCCCGACATGCCGGCTCCGATGAGGATCACATGGAAGTCGCTCCCGGCGCGCCGGATCGCCTCCGGATCGATGCGGGCGCGTCGGGGATCGGATCCCTCGAGATCGAGCTCCTCGAGCACCAGGCCGCGCAGCGCCTCGGGGAAACGCGGCTCGCCCGCCAGGAATGCCAGCATGCGATCGATCGTCTCGGACGAAGGCGGGGGGGCCGGCGGGCAGCCCGCGTCGCGGTAGGCGCGGATGACCTGGAGCGCCTCCTTGCGCATGACCGCCTGCTCTTCCGGGGTCAAGCCGAGCTGGACATCGAGCATCTCCGGGGGGCGCGGTCGGATCGCGCCCTCGAGGAGCCCGGTCTCTCCCGACATCTGGATCATCGACATCATGAGCGCCGGAACGCTGGCCGCCTCCACGGCCGCCTCGATCTCTTCATCCGTGGCCTCGATCCGCTCGACGGATCGGTCGAACATGCTGATCTCCTCGCACTCTCGCTCCGGTCGCGCGTTCCGGTCGCGTGGCTCGGTCGCGTGGCTCGGTCGCGTGGCTCGGTCGCGTGGCTCG
>CAYXLY010000442.1:1961-4117 GCA_964466005.1 uncultured Spirochaetaceae bacterium
CCGGTCGCGTGGCTCGGTCGCGTGGCTCGGTCGCGTGGCTCGGTCGCGTGGCTCGCGTGCAGCGCGCAAAGGAAAAGCCGCGAGCTCGCCTCGCCCGCTGCCTGGCTCTCCAGAGCCTCAGGGGAGCCCGTTGAAGTCAGGGTGGGGAGTGTATGTCGATCTCGCAACGGGGCAATCAGAGCCGGGAACGCGAGGATCGGCCCGCTCCGACACGCCGGAAGGGTCGTGCGGACTCGGACCTCGTCGCTCTGCGCCGACACCACGCCGCGGGCTTGTCCATCCCGTCTCACATCCTAGGCTCGATCGGTAAGGGCGGGCGCACCGCCGAGAGTCCGACGCTCGGACTGCACGGCCCGATTTCCGATCCCTGAATACCTCCCCGAGACCGCGTCAGGGAGGCAGCGGGACGACGGAGGGTAGGAGTCACGGTGATGAAGATCGATCCGCGCCTACCCTCGCCATCGCTCGACGAAGAACGAGGCCGGCACGAGACTCCGACGATCCCCGGGAACCGTCGCGTGATCGGAATCGCGCCATCTTCCTCATCGGCCCCGTGGACATGACGCGCGTCGCCGTCGTGCAGGGAGCGAGCCGGGGTCTGGGCCTCGCGATGGTGCGGGCCTTCCTGGCCCGGTCCGACGTCGACCGGGTCGTGGCCACCTGCCGTCACCCCGAATCGAGCCGGGGGCTCTCCGATCTGCAATCCGCGCATGGCGACGCGCTCCTCTGCCTCCGTCTCGACGTCCGGAGAGAAGAGACCCTCTCGGCCTCGGCCGCACGAATCGCCGAGACCTGCGGCTCGAGGATCCACTGGCTCGTCAACTGCGCGGGCGTGTTGCATGGGGACTCGATCACACCGGACTCCACGAAGCGGGAGGGGAGCGGGCCGGACCGGGCCGGACCGGAGAAACGGATCGAGGATGTCGACCCGGATCGGCTGCGCGCCGTCTTCGAGGTAAATGCCTTCGGCCCCCTGCTCGTGGCGAAGCATTTCCTGGAGCTCCTGCGACACGACGACCGGGCGGTGCTCGCGAACCTGTCGGCGCGCGTGGGCAGCATCGGGGACAACCGGCGCGGCGGCTGGTATGCCTATCGCGCCTCCAAGGCCGCCCAGAACATGTTCACCCGGACGCTCGGCCTCGAGCTCGCCCGGCGGGCGCCGAACGTGATCTGCCTGGCCCTCCATCCGGGCACCGTCGACACGGACCTCTCCCGTCCCTTCCAGCGCAACGTGCCGTCCGACAAGCTCTTCTCGCCCGACCGGGCAGCACGCCAGCTGCTCGGAGTCATCGACGACTGTACCCCCGAGCAGAGCGGCTGCTTCCTGGCATGGGACGGTCAGGAGATCCCGTGGTAGGCCTCCGGGTCGCTGACTCGTCCGCGCTTGCCGTGGAGGGCCCGGCCTGGAATCGACGTCTGCCGTCCGAGATCCCGCCCGATCGCAGTCCGGCAGCGGGGCGGCGGGTCGGCAGGTCGGCGGGTCCGAAACGCCGCGGCGAGCCATCGCGAGGCGCCGCATCCCGATGGCAGGGGTTAGGCTCGGGACGAGAGGTCCTCCGGCTCCGCGGCGGGTGCTCCCGGGCGCATCGATCGGGAGAGCCCGGAGCGGAGCGCGACGAGGGAGCTCGACGAGAGAGCCCGGTCGACCCGACGCAGGCCGGCCTCACGAGGCATGCCATGACGGACTGGCTCGAAAAGCCCGTACTGCTGACCGGTGCGACCGGATTCATCGGCTCGCGTCTCCATCCCAGGCTGCGAGAAGAAGGATTGACCGTCCGCTCCGGCTCGCGCACACCGGAACGAGCACGGCGCAAGCATCCCCGACGCGAGTGGGTGGAGCTCGACCTCGAGCGGTCCGAGTCCTTGCCGAAGGCCCTGGAGGGCTGCGGCTCCGCGATCTTCCTGGTCCACCAGATGAGGGGTGGGCAGGGCTATCGCGAGCGCGAGCGGAGGGGAGCGAGATCCTTTCTTCGAGCCGCCGAGCGGGCCGGCGTCCAAAGGGTCGTGTACCTCGGCGGAATCGAGCCGGCCGGTCCGCCCTCCGAGCATCTCGCGAGCCGCCTCGAGGTCGGCAGGATCCTGCGATCGGGAGCCCTCTCGACCGTCGAGCTGCGCGCCGCGATGATCATCGGGAGCGAGAGTGCCAGCTGGCAGAT
>CAYXLY010000443.1:0-4101 GCA_964466005.1 uncultured Spirochaetaceae bacterium
GCGCAACGCAGCGAGCGGCCCGCAGACGCGATCGAATGCAGGCGAACTTCCGGGAAAGGACACTAGACTCCCGGGACCCATGCGCATCCAAGGCCGCCACTACCGCTCGATCTGGCTGGACGAGGAGAGCGGCCGACCGCAGATCATCGACCAGACGCTCCTCCCCCATCGTCTCGAGATCCGGACCCTGACGGGCCTCGGGGACGCCGCCGAGGCGATCCAGACGATGCGCGTGCGGGGGGCGCCGCTGATCGGGGCGACGGCGGCCCATGGCCTGGCGCTGGCGGCGGCCGAGGATCCGAGCGAGGCGGGGCTCCGCAGGGCGGTCCAGACGCTGCGGGCGACGCGTCCCACGGCCGTGAACCTCGCCTGGGCGCTGGACCGCGTCGTCGACGCCATCGCGGGGCTCGCTCCCGAGGAGCGCGCCGATCGGGCCCGCGCCGAGGCCCTCGCGATCTGTGACGAAGATGCCGCCGGCTGTGAGGCGATCGGCGACCATGGACTCGACCTGCTCCGCAGGCGCGCCGAGGTCATGGAGCGCAGCGCCGAGAGCCCCCTCCAGATCCTGACCCACTGCAACGCCGGCTGGCTCGCCACCGTCGACTGGGGCACGGCCCTGGCTCCCGTCTACAAGGCCCACGACGCCGGCCTCCCCGTCCATGTCTGGGTCGACGAGACGCGACCGCGCAACCAGGGCGCGAGTCTGACGGCCTACGAGCTGCGCGAGCACGGCGTCCCCCACACCGTCGTCGTCGACAACGCCGGCGGCCATCTCATGCAGCGCGGCCTCGTCGATCTCGTGCTCGTCGGCAGCGACCGCACGACGGCGACGGGAGACGTCTGCAACAAGATCGGGACCTACCTGAAGGCGATGGCCGCGTACGTGCACGAGATCCCCTTCCTCGTGCTGCTCCCCTGCTCGACGATCGACTGGTCGATCCGCGACGGCCTCGCCGAGGTCCCGATCGAGGAGCGCTCACCCGACGAGGTCCGCCTGATGACGGGCCTCTCGTCCCAAGGCCGCATCGAGACGATCGAGCTCTTCAGCCCCGACAGCCCCGCCGCCAACCCCGCCTTCGACATCACTCCCGCTGCCCTCGTCACGGGCTTCGTCACCGACCAGGGCCTCTACGAAGCGACCCCCGAGTCGCTCGAAGAGCTTCGAGGGCGCCTCGCAGCGCTCGATCGAGAAGCCCGGCCGTCGTCCAGATCGGTATGATGGACCGATTCGGGGACGCGCTCGGACGACGCGCGAGGAGGCGGCCGCTTGGGCTGGAATGAACGGATCCGGGATCGGCTCGATCGGGGTCGCTATGCCGCCTTCGAGACGCGCTGGGACGATCGGCTGCTGCGCGACGCCGTCCTCGCAGAGCTCGACCCGACGAAGGACCTCCTCGATCTCGGCGCCGGCGCCGGAATCGTCCCCGAGATGGCTTTCAAGGGACTCGCACGGCGGGTCTGCGGCGTCGACCCCGATCCCCGGGTCGTCGACAATCCCCATCTCGACGAGGGGCGCGAGGGATTCGGCGAGTCGATCCCCTACGAGGACCAGAGCTTCGACGTCGTCGTGAGCGACAACGTCCTCGAGCATCTCGACCGCCCGCTCGAGGTCTTCCGCGAGGTCCATCGCGTCCTGCGACCCGGCGGCGTCTTCCTCGCGAAGACCCCCAACCGATGGCATTACGTCGCCGTCGGCGCCACGCTCACGCCCCACAGCTTCCATCGCCGCTTCAACGCCGCCCGCGGTCGCGCCGCCGAGGACACCTTCCCGACCCGCTACCGCGCGAACTCACGCGCCCAGCTGGCGCGGCTCGCGGCGGAGGCCGACTTCGAGCTGATGTCGGTGGACTTCTTCGAGGGCCGTCCGGAATACCTCCGCCGCTGGGCCCCGCTCTATGCGCTGGGCGCCGCCTACGAGGCGATCGTGAACTCGACCCGGCTGCTGGCGCCCCTCCGCGTCGTCCTGGTCGCCCGGATGCGTCGGCCCGGGAGCCCGCCGGCCGGCTCCTGATTCGCGCCGGCCGTGCTCCTTCTGCCCATTCCCGGCTGGATCGCCCTCTAACCGACCCGACCCGATCCGATGCGGCCGTCTCCGAGCTGCGGCCGCTTCCCGATCTCCCGCAGGCGATCGCTTCCGGACTGCTCGGCTCGCTGTCCTGTCCTGATTGTGGGTGGATCCCATCGGTTCTTTGGGGGAGGTCGGGTGACGGGCGCTGCGCGCCCCACGGGTCTCGATATTTTTCACCAAGTTCATCCGATCGTCGCCATTTTTCGGCCCACCTCGCCACACCGATATGGGACACTGGGGCTGCTCTGAGGGAGGAGCCCCTGATGTCCATGCGCTTATTGCTCTCGCTCGCCTCGGTCTTCACGATCTCCCTGCTCGCCGCCGGCCAGGCCGCGGCGGTCAGCATCACGGTCGGATTCGCCGACAACCCGAGCTCGTTCCAGACGCTCGACAGCAGCTCTGCGGCGCTCGGTTGTGGGGAGCCCGGCAGCCTCGGAGAGCTCACCTGCTCCGGTACGGGCTTCAACGAGGGCGGCGGCTGGGTCCTCGACGACTGGAATCTCTTCGCCGATCCCGATCCGACGATCTCGAACGCCGCGTCGGTCACGAACAACACGGGCTCGACCCAGAGCTTCCTGATCTCGATCACCCTGCCGACGAGCATCTCCTTCGGTCCGCCGAGCTTCATCCGCGGCTCGGTCGGCGTGACGGCGACCGACGCAAACAACGACGGCGTCACGCTCGCCTCGAGCGGATCGAACCCGATCTACGCGGGGCTGATCGACGGCGCGATCGTCCGGACCCTCCTCGATGCGCCCCAGAGCCTCTCGACGCCCTTCGCCTCGGACAGCGTCGCGACCGGCGTCGTCAACTTCGGCATTCCGGTCCAGGAGTCGATCGCCGTCGCGACGACCAGCACCATCGGCCTCGACATCCGGTTCGATCTCTCGGCCGGAGATACCGCCTCCTTCACGAGCGTCTTCGACGTCCAGCCGATCCCCGAGCCCGGCACGGCTCTGCTCCTCGGCCTCGGACTCGTCGGCCTCGCCACCGCCCGCAGCCGGGAGCGCTGAGCGGCCCAAGCCCTCTCGCCTCTCCTTCGAGGAAAGCAGCCCATGAACCGACGACCCGCTCTGAGCTCACTCCTGACGCCCTTCTGGATTTTCGCAATAGGCCTGGTCTTCGCGGGATCCGCCTCCGCCGGCCCGATCGAATGCCTGCCGGAGACCTGTGGATGGACGATCTCCGTCGGCGGCAATGAGGTGATGTCCGGCGACTACGACATCGACGAGAGCGGCAACGTGAGCCTCGGTGATCGGGTCATCTCGATGACGACCTCCGACTTCTCGGTCGGCATCGACAACATCGGCGGCCACGTCGATCCCGAGATCATCTTCGGCCTCGGAGCGACCAACACCTCGGGCGCACCGCTGACCTTCGCGTTCGCCTTCAGCCTGCCGCTCGGCGGATTTTCGGGCCTCATCGACACCTTCGCCGAGATCGGCCAGACGCTCACGGCCCCTTCCGGCAACGACGTGACGCTCTTCCCCACGCTGGGAACGGGCACGCTGGTCGACTCGCAGGACATCCGGTTCTCGCCCTTCAGCTCCGTCGACAAGGGCGTGGACGTCGGTGACAGCCTGCTGGCGACGGCGGGCTCGACGGAGCTGGACCTCGATCAGGCGACGAGCCAGATCCTGCTGAGCGGGGCGGGATACGACGTGATGTCGGTGGTCGTCGCCTTCAGTCTCACCGACGATGGCGCCGTGGGCCTGAGCGGCCGCGTCGTCCAGACCGTCGTGCCCGAGCCGGGCACGGCTCTGCTACTCGGCCTCGGCCTCGTCGGCCTCGCCACCGCCCGCCGCCGGGCCGACTGAGCGCCGACGCGCTCCCGACCTCGCCTCCGGCCTTGGCCGGGGCTGCATGGACGCCGCGTTCCCATCCGGAGCGCGGCGTCCTGCTTTTGGAGGACATTCCCCTCTGTCGACCCACTCTCAGAGGCCCCAAGCTATCACGACGCTCGTCGCCGGAGTAATCATGCGAAGAATCGGAGCTCTCACCATCGTCCTTCTGACCCTGATGCTCGGCGCCTG
>CAYXLY010000444.1:0-4088 GCA_964466005.1 uncultured Spirochaetaceae bacterium
ACCGTATTCGAAACGCGGATTCTGCCGGTCGTGCGGGCGATGCGGACCGTGTCGTCTCGACTGCCGCCATCGACCACGATCACGTCGATCCCGGGTCCGATCACACTCCCGACCGCCTCGGCGATGCGCGCAGCCTCGTCGAGGGCGGGAATCACGACCGAGATCCTCACGGATCGAGACTAGCCCGGATGCCGCGGCGATGCCTCGCCCGCAGGGTCCGGGATCCGGAGGGGCCGCGGGTCGTCCGGCCGAGAGACCCGGATCCGAGGTCCGCTCGCGGGCGCCGTCCAGCCCGACCGCGAGGCCGATTGACTGCCCCCGGGCCTTTGCCTATCAACCGGCCGTGACTCGCTCCTCGGACTCCCAGAACACGCCCTTCTCGGCGACCCACGCGCCGGCCTATGCCGCAGCCGGAGTCGACCTCGACCACGACGAATCCTTCATCGACGACGTGAAGGAAATCGCGAAAGGCACCTTTCGGCCAGAGGTCTTGAGCTCGATCGGAGGGTTCGCGGGCATGTTCAAGGCCCCCGACCGCTACCGGGAGCCGATCTTCGTGGCGGCGACCGACGGAGTCGGCACGAAGCTGAAGCTGGCGGCCACCATCGGCCGCTACGACACGATCGGCATCGACTGCGTCGCGATGGTCGTCAACGATCTCGTCGTGCAGGGCGCCGAGCCGCTGATCTTCCTCGACTATCTGGCCATGGGCGATCTCCACAAGGAGACCGCAGCCGATGCCCTGCGCGGCATCGCCGAGGGCTGCAAGCGAGCCGGGGCGGCGCTGCTCGGTGGCGAGACGGCGACCATGCCGGGCGTCTATGCCAAGGGCGAGCTCGAGATCGTGGGCTTCAGCGTCGGCGCGGTCGAGAGAGACCAGGTGATCGACGGCTCCACGATCCGCGAGGGCGACGTCCTCATCGGACTCGCCTCGAGCGGCTTCCACAGCAACGGCTACTCGCTCGTCCGGTCCGTGGTGGACCGGGGCCTCGAGGACGGATCGGTGGACCTCTTCGCCGAGCCCCCCGAGCTCCGGACGAGCCTCGCGAGCGCACTCCTCGCCCCCACGCGCATCTACGTGAAGCCGCTCCTGAACGTGATCCGCGACTTCGAGGTGCACGGCCTGGTCCATGTCACCGGGGGCGGCTTCGAGGGCAACATCCCGCGCATTCTGCCGGCGGGGGTCCGGGCGCGCCTCGACACGCTCTCCTGGCCCCGTCCCGACGTCTATTCCTGGATCACGCGGGTCGGCGCGATCGCCGAGAACGAGCTGCTGCGGGTCTTCAACTGCGGGATCGGGATGATCGCCATCGTTCCCGAGGCGCTCGAGGACGACATCCTGCAGAGGCTCCAGGGGCTCGGCGAGCGCGGCTACCGGATCGGCTTCGTCGAGCGCAAGGCGCCGGGCGACCCGCCCCTGGTCTTCGATCCGGGCTTCCTGTCGAGCGAGTAGCGCCCGTGGTCGAGATTCCCGAGCTGGATCCGCGCGAGGCCCCGCGCGCGCGTCGCTGGGACGCGCTGGTGCTGGGCAGCGGTGTCCGCGCCCTGGTCGCCGCGGCACGGATCGGCGCCCGGGGACTCCGGGTGCTGGTGGTGGAAGAGGCGGCTCGCACCGCCTTGCCGCCCGCCCTGCGCGAGCCCTTCTTCCTCGGCGGCCTCCGCGATCAAGGCGTGCTCGACGCGTGCCTGCGCGAGCTCTCGGTTCCCCTGATCGATCGACGGCGCATCGAGCCCGAGCGGCTCGCCTACCAGATCGCCGCCGACCCCTATCGCCTCGACGTCGGACAGCCGTCGGTCACGAGCGAGGAGCTGGCCGCCTGGGGGATCTGCGAGCCGGAGGAGGCCCGGACGCTGACCCGGCATCTGCGAGAGGCGTCGGAGATCGAGCGCCGTCTGCTTCTCGAGGCTCCCTTCGTCCGCATCGGCCGCCGCCTCGGCAAGTCCCGCTCCGCCGTCGCCGTCGGAAGCCACAAGCGGGGACTGCCCGGGGACGTGGCCTCGGCGCCCGGTGAGCTACGTCGCATTCTCGACGCCCAGGTCGTCGCGCTCGCCAACCTGGGCAGCCGAGGGCCGACGCCCGAGGCCCGCGCCCGGCTGCTGGGCCTCGCGCTCGGCGGGGGAGCGGGCTTCGCCGACGAGCCGCCCTGGCTGCTCGATCTCCTGCGCAAGCGGGTCACGGCCGTCTACGGCGACTTCCGCAGCGTCAGCGGCTCCTTCGCGCTGGCCTCGGTCTCGGGACAGCCGGGCATCCAGATCGACCGGACCGGCGAGCTCTGGCTCGGCCGGACGCTGATCCTCGCCGCGCCCCCGACCGCTCTGCGAGCCCTCTACGCCCCGGACGGGCATCGTCGTGCGCCCTCGCTGCTCGAGGCGCGAGACGCCCGCTCCGAGCGCGTCGCCTTTCTCTTTCGGGTCCCCGCCGCCCTCGTACCCGAAGGCATGAGCGGTCGTCTGATCCTCCCGTCGCCGAACGCCGAGGAGCCCACGGTGGCCGTCACCGCCTTTCCGAGCCAGTCCGACGCGCAGGGAGTGGACCTCGTCGCGCGAGCGCTCCTGCCGGAGTCCGGGCCGGAGGATCGGGCCACCCGGCAGCGTGCGCTTCGCGATCGGATCGAGGATCGTCTGCGAAGGCTGATGCCCTTCTGCGGAGAGGCCCTGGCTCCGGTCCGGTTCGAGGCGCCCCTCTGGGACAGCGACGACGGCTGGCTCGAGGATCCCGCTCCGGGCGGTGGTTGGCCTTCGGAGGTCGACCTGCGAATCTCTTCGCGACCCTCCGTCCACCATCTGGATCGCGCCTGCGTCGGGGGGCTGGGCCTCGAAGGAGATCTGCTGCTCGGCTGGCGGGGCGGCGACGCGATCGCGCAGGAGCTGTCCTAGGACAGACAGCGCCGGGCAGGCCGGGCACGACGCAGCTCGAGCCGAGGAGAACGAAAGCGATCTTGGACCCCGCACCGCTCTCGCAGGAAGACCCCGACGATCGCGACCCGGCGCTCGACGAGGCCGCGTCCGAGCCCGATCTGCTCGAGTCCGTGCAGCGGGTCCAGAGCGCTCGGGGCGCCGGCCACGCTCCGGGCCTCAGGCGGATGATCGGGCTCTCGCGTCCCTACTCCGGGATGCTCGCCGTGGTGATCGCCTGCGGCGCGCTCTTCGCGATCAGCCGCTACGTGCGGGCCTACCTGATCCAGCCCTTCCTGGACGACGTCATGGTCCCGGCCGCCGCCCTCGAGCGCGGATCGGCCGGCTGGGAGCCGGCCATCCAGGCCCTGCTCCCCCGGCTCTACGAGATCGGCGTCATCGCCGGACTCACGCTGATCATCACGCCCCTGGCGATGTTCGGCCGCTCCTATCTGTCCAATCGGGTCGTCGCAGAGGTCCGGCGAGACATCGACCAGGCGGTGGCGCGCAAATTCCTCTTCGCCCCCCTCGAGGCGCATCGCGGAGGCACCAGCGGCGATCGCCTGGCGCGCGCCCTGAGCGACGCCGGACTCGCCTGCCAATCCCTCATCGTGCTCTATCGCGACCTTCTTCCGAGCATCCTGATGAGCGTGATCGGCGTGATCACGATGTGCATCACGAGCGTCCAGCTCACCCTGCTCACCCTGCTCACCGTGCCGGGACTGATCTGGGTCCTCAGCTTCTACGGACGGCGGATCCACCGCAAGACGTTGCGCCGGCAGGAGATCCAGGGCGACCTCTCCCAGCGCCTCGTCGGCATCCTCTCGGGCATCAAGGTGATCAAGGCCTTCCGGGGGCAGGAGCTCGAGGCGCGGGCCTTCGGGCTGGAGGCCGAGAAGTTCTTCCGACGCAACATGAAGGTGATCAAGAACCGCGTCCTCTCGAAGGTCTCGACGGAGGCCTTGAACTCGGTCTCGGGGGTCCTGATCCTGGGCGCGGGCGCCTGGCTCGCGATCCACGAGATGTGGGGCCTGACGCTCGGCACGCTCGGCGCCTTCGCCGCCATCCTGATGGCCACCTACAAGCCCATCAAGACCATCACGGCCTCCTACGCGAACGTCATGGAGTCGATCGCCAGCGCCGATCGCCTCTTCGAGCTCCCAGAGCAGTGTCGCCTCGCGATTGCGGTCGGC
>CAYXLY010000445.1:0-4063 GCA_964466005.1 uncultured Spirochaetaceae bacterium
CTGCCCGAAGATGCCGGGCGCCAGCATGATCGAGGCAGGGCCGTTGGTGTTGAAGCCGACGGAGACGTTGGCCTGGCCGCCGATCACGGGAATGCCGCCATCGGCCGGCTTGAAGTTGGCCAGACAGCCGGTCGCTACGTCACAGGCACCGGGGGTGAATACGCCCTGGGGCCCCCCGTTCTGGGGAATGTCGATCAGGGGGCCGCGGTTCGAGAACCACTCTCCCGTCATCTGCAGATTCAGCTGCTGCGCCGAGGCCGTCCCGGCCATGGCCAGCGCTGCAATCGTCGCGAGTAACATCTTGAAGTTGAAGATTCGCATGTTGCCTAACTCTCTCCTGGTTTGATCGAGCTGCTCGCGGTGGAAACGCAACCACCAGCAGTTTCGGACCGAGGGTCATCCTATCAGGATCGGGATAAGAAATGTGGGTTTTTTCGGGGCGCTCGTTCTGGCTCCACTCCACGTCTGCGGAGTCTGCTGCCTCAGGTTGGTTCTTGAAGACCCCATTTGTTGCCCAGGTTCGACGAAGCAAGCGGTATGCCAGTCGTCGCGTTTCCCGCGGGTGATGCAGCGAGCGAAAAACATTGAGGTTTCCAATTGAAGTGCCGCTCTGGATGGGGTCAGAATCTGCACTGCGACGCCCCCGGTCTTCGAAGCTTCCGAGAAACGGTATTCTTTTTCCCTCGCTCCGCGCCGCTTCGGCGGGGTCTCTCGTTCGGGAAGAAGAAGGACAATTCACGATCGTGAAGGCCTTCACAGAGGCGGATCGGTGGATCGGCTGGACCGATCGAGCGCGTGGAGCACGTGAAGAGGCCCGAACGGGTCGACCAGACGGGTCGAACAGAGAGGAAATCTGGATCATGAGAACGAACGAAGCGAGGCAGCGACAGGTTCCGGCCGGTGCGCGCCGGAATACCGTCGGGCGGCTCGCCTGGACGATCGGACTGGGGCTCTTCGCCCTGATGCTCGGGAGCTGCGAAGGAAACTCTGGGAACTCCGGCTCCTCCTTTCGCGAGAAGCCCGATGCCCCGGCCCTCTGGGGAGACGCCGGGGAGATCGAGGAGATCCTTCTCGAGCCCGACGCGCTCGTGCGCGCGGAGCGGCTCGGTCGTCGTCTCGGATCGCTCGCTCCTTCGGCGCTCGAGGATGTGCTGAGCGCGTACGACGCCGTCTTCCTCGATATCGGCGACTTCGAGCTCGAGCTGCTCGCCGAGTGGTGGGCCCGCTTCGATCCGGAGGCGGCCCATGCCTGGACCAAGGAGGAGTGGCGGGCCAGTCATCCGCTGGTGGCACAAGCGGTCTTGCGCGCCTGGGCCCGGGTCGATCCCGAGGCGGCGCTGAGAGCGGCCGAGCGGGAGGCCCTGTTCTCCGTCCGCCGGCCGGCGGTCGGCGCAGTGCTCCAGGGATGGCAGGAGGGCGGATATCCCGGCTCCGTCGAGTATGTCGAGTCGCTTCCGCCCGGCCATGATCGACAGCGATATCTCTCCTACGTCGCCCGTCGCAAGGTCCTCCGAGACGGTGTCGAGTCGACGCTCGAGTGGGCCGAGAGCCAGCCCGACGAGCCCCGGGAGCTCAAGCTGAATCTCTTTCGACGCGTCGCGAGCGCGATCGGTGAGGTCGATCCGGAGCGCGCCGCGGCCTGGGTGGAGTCGCAGCTCGGCGGCCCCTTCGGCGACCAGCTGCCCCAGCGGCTCGGGGTGCGTTGGGTCGCACGCGAGCCCGAGGCAGCGATGCAGTGGTTCTCCACGCTTCCGAAGAGCCACGATCGCGAGATGGGGCTCCAGGAGACCTATCGCCGCTGGCTCAGGCTCGACAAGCCCGCAGCGCAGGCGTGGATGGCGGGACAGGAGCGGGCCGAGTGGCTCGACCCCGCCCGCGCGCTCTATGCCATGAGTCGCTACAGGGACGATCTGGACCAGCCGATCCTCGCGATCGAGGAGGCCTTGTCGATCGAGGACGAGGCGCTCAGATGGCCCACGCTCGGTCGGATCTGGCGTGTCTGGTATTTCCGGGCGCCCGAGGAGGCGGAGGCCTGGTTCGTCTCGAACCAGGAGCAGATCCCGGAGTTCTACCGGGAGCGGATTCCGACGATTCCGTCGGGCATGCTGAAGGCGAGCGGGGCCGATCTGCCGTCGTTCCTCGAGTCCGACTCTTCGGAGTCCTCCGAGGCCGAGGCCGACTCCGATCTCGACCAGACGGAAGGCCCGGCCGGAGCCTGAAGGCGAGACGGAGTCGGAGCGAACCAGGATTGAGAGAGGGCGAGAGAGTCGGGCCCGATGGCCTTGCGTCCGACTCCCTCGCTTCCCTGCTCCGTCTCGTTGCCCCGACGCGCTTGCCCGGACGCGCTCTCGCTCCGCTGCGTCCGGCCTCGACCGGGTCTGTCGGCCGGGCCGCTAGGCCGGGCCGCCCCCGAGTCGGTCGTCGAAGGCCGCGAAGCGCCGCGCCCGCTCCGAGAGTCGCCGGGCGCGCTCCGCAGTCGCCTCGCTGCCGGTCCCGTCGGCGCCGTCCGCGCGGGCGGCGAGGATCTCCGCGAGCCGGCTCGCGGCCGCGGCGTCGAGCGGCTCGGCGAGGAGCCGCTGCTCGAGCTGCTCGATGGCCTCGTCGCGCCGGTCGAGCCGGATCAGGAGATCCGCTCGCGCGCGAGCCAGCCGGCCTCTCTCCGGAGAGCCGAGGTCTTCGCGATCCTGGAGGCCGCGCGCGTAGAGCGCGAGCGCTTGCTCGGGAGAAGACTCCGACTTCATCGAGGCCAGGCCGGCGATCGCCTCCGGCTGGCCCGGCTCGATCTCGAGCGCCCGCTCGAAGGCCGCTCGGGCGGCCCGCGGATCGCCCAGCGACGCATGGACCTGGCCGAGGAGGGCGTGGATCAGAGCGCTCGCTTCCTCACCCGTCCGGGATCGCAGCTCTTCGAGTCGTGTTCGCGCCTCGATCGCCTGCTCCGATGCGAGCTGGGCGCGGACGAGCATCCGGAGCGCCTCCGCATTCGCGGGCGCTGCCAGGTCCAGACGATTGCTGCCCTCGACGACCTGGACCGCAGCGGCGGGCCCCGCCCGCCTCCAGGAGCCCTCGGCGATGGCGGCGACAGCCCGGCCCCAGGTCTGCGGTGAGCCCACCAGCTGGAGCAGGCGCGGGGGCGGACTTCCCTGGAGCGGCGTCGCGCGGGCGAGCAGCTCGAGCTCGAGCAGCGCCATCTCGACCGTGGACGGCGCGCGCGAGAGCGCATGATGCAGCGCGCTCATCGCGAGATCGTCGTCGCCCTGGGCGGCGAGGATGCGAGCGAGGCGGTAGCGACCGTCGCTGCCCCCCGGCTCGACCCGGACCGAGTAGCGGTACTCCTCGATGGCGCGATCGAAGCGCCCCGTCTGCTCGGCCGCGACGGCCGCGTAGTAACGCGCGATGGCGTTGTTGGGCCAGAGGAGAAGCCCCTTCGAGAACTGCTCGAGCGCCTCCTCCGGTTCCTTGCGCGCGAGATGGACCCGGCCGCGGATCATCGCGGCGTGGGCCTCGGACTCGAGCCGGCTCGCGACCTCGAGGGCACGGTCGTGTCTTCCAGCGAGGACGAGGACGTCGCCGAAGCCGAAGAGGACGTCCGGATTGGGGCGATCGATGCCGGCGAGCGCCTCGTCGTAGGCGTCGACGGCCTCGTCGAAGCGTTGGTGCTGCGCGTAGAAGCCCGCGAGATCCCGCCATGCTTCGGCGGCGAGCAGCGGATCCTCGATCCCGGTCGCAGCGCGCAGGGTCTGCTCGGCGCCCTCGAGATCGCCGGTGATCTGCTGGCGAAAGGCGTAGCCGATGCGGAACTCCCGATCCTCGGGCGCGGCCTCATGAGCCGCCAGGACGATGGCCGTGGCCTCCTCCGAGCGCTGCTGGGCCTCGAAGAACTCCATGGCGGTCCGGACGACGATGCGACTGGTCGGGTGCGCCTCCAGGCATTCGCGATGGATGGCCTCGGCCTCCTCCGCGTCCCCCTTTTCCATCGCGAAGACGCCGCGTGCGGTACAGAAGCGCGCCGCATCGACGTTGGCGAGACGGGAGCCCTCGGCGGCCTCGGAGATGGCGGCGAGCG
>CAYXLY010000446.1:0-4063 GCA_964466005.1 uncultured Spirochaetaceae bacterium
ACGCGCTCGTCGAAGTCGATGTCGCCCCGGCCGCGCACCTGCCAGAGGCCGGTGATTCCGGGCACGACCTCGAGCCGCTCCGTATGCCAGAGCGAGTAGGTCTGCGCCTCGAAGGAGGTCGGTCGCGGCCCGACCAGACTCATGTCCCCCTTCAGCACGTTCCAGAGCTGCGGCGCCTCGTCGAGGCTCGTGCGGCGCAGGAAGCGGCCGATGGGCGTCACCCGGGGATCGTTCTCGAGCTTGAAGTCGGGTCCCTCGAGCGCGTGCTCCTTCTTGATCTCGGCCTTCATCGCGTGGGCCCCGTCGACCATCGTCCGGAACTTGATCAAGGGGAAGCGCCGGCCGCCCCATCCGGTGCGCGGCTGGACGAAGAAGATCGGGCCCGGCCCGGAGAGACGAACGAGCGCGGCGCAGAGACCGAGCACGGGCAGGGCGATCGGCAGGGCGAGGCCACAGAGGACGAGATCGAGGAGCCGCTTCTTCAGCGGATAGCCCGCCGAATGACGGCGGCTGATCAGCCCCGCATGGACAGGCAGACCGTTGGCAACGGTTTCGGGGGAGAGACTTCGGGTCAGGGCAGCAGCATTCACGGAATCTTCCCGATTTCGACTCTCGGACTCTATCCCCCATTTTCCCGGGAGGGGCTTTTCCCGGGGAGGGGGCTCCCGCCGGACGAAGCCTCCTGCCTGGCGAGCGCACTAACCGTAGTATTTTAGCAGCATAATGATCGGAGGCAGCGATCAGGGCGAGGTCACTGGAGGCCGAGCGAAGACGTCGATCGATCCTTTCAGAATCAGGGAGCAAATAATGGGTCTTCCAGGCTACACTACGGTCCTTCGCTAGAGTCGAGCGATTCGGGACGGTCCCGTTCGTGTGCACATCGTTTCGTCTTCGTTTCGTCTTCTTTTCTACTTCACTCCGCCGTGCGACCCTGCCGGGGGCTGGCCGTGAGGCCGACGAGATCCGACCTTGAGCGACTCCGACCTCCCCCGCACGAATCCCTCCGAATCCGATGAGCAGCCGCCCGAGGTCCGCCTGGAGCTCACCCGCGCCGGAGTGCAGGAGGTGCTCTCCCTCTACTCGCGCGAGCAACGCGGATTCGAGACCGATCCGGGCTTCAGCCTGCGCTTCGCCGACATCGAGCGCGCCATCCGGGAGCGCCGGCGCATGCTGCTCTGGGGCGCCGTCGGCGGCCTGGCGCTCGGCATCCTCGTCTGGGCGCTGAGCCCGGCGCTCTATCCGGTCTCCGCGCAGGTCGTGATCGAGCGGCACGACGGGAGCGGGCGCGAGTCGAGCCTGGGGCCGGGCGGTGGCGGCTCGGCCTTCGTGGCGACCCAGGCGGAGGTCTTGCAGAGCGACTCGGTGATCGCGGCTGCGGTCGAGAAGCTGCCCCGTGCGGCCCATCTCGATGCGGACGACGACGCCGTGCTCGATGCCGTCGAGTCCGTCAGCGCGTCGCCCGTCTCGGGTACGCAGGTCGTGGCGCTCGGCTACCTCGGCCCCGACGCCGACTACGGCGTCGCCCTGCTCGGAGCGATGCTGGAGGCCTATCGCGACGTCCTTCGCCGCAACGAGGTCGCCGTTCAGCACGACAAGCTCGAGGCGAAGCAGGGCGAGATCGAGGCTCTCGAGGCAGAGGCGGCCGCGCTCGAGGGAGAGCTCGCGCAGATCCGACGCGAGAACGACGTGATGGGAACCGCGGAGGAGACGGCCGCGGCCCAGACGAGCGTGCTGCAGGATCTCGCTCAAAGACTGGCAGAGGCCCGGAATCAGCGGATCGCTCTCGAGAATCGCCTCGCCGCCGGCGACGACCGGCTTGCGATCCTCGACCCGTCGGTCCGGTCGCTGCAGGAGCAGCTCTGGGCCGCCGAGGCGGAGCTCGCTCGCGTGCAGCTCTCGTTGAAGCCCCGTCATCCCGCCGTCGAGGCGGCCCAGCGAGAGGTGACCGTGCTGCGGCGCCAGCTGCGAGAGGGCTCGCGGGCCACGCCCGAGGCGTTGAAGCGCGACATCGAGGCGTCGCTCGGTCTGGAGCAGCAGCTGGAGGCCGCCTACGAGGCCGAGCGCGAGCGTATGACCGGCATCGAGGCGAGCCGTCGCGAGGAGTCCCTGCTGCTCGCCGAGCTCGAGCGGGTGCGGCAGCTCTCCGACGCCCGGCGCAGCGAGCTGCTCGATCAGCGCCTGCTGACACGCATGGCCGAGTCCGGCGACGTCGGGGTGACCACGCGACTCATCGAGACGCCTCGGCTCCCGAAGTCCGCCAGCTGGCCGCGTCCGAAGCTGATCCTGCCGGCCAGCCTGATGCTCGGGCTCGCCGCGGGCTTCGTGGCCGCTCTCGTCTCCCTGCGACGGGAGCAGACCGAGCAGCTCGAGCGCTGGGAGGCCGCGCCGCGCAGCGCTGGCCCGGGGCTCGACCTCCGGTGAAGGCGCTGCCCCTGAAGACGCTGGCCGGCCGGGTCGCGCAGGGTCTCGATCGGATCGGGCTGCTCCGGCTGCTCGAGGGGCTCGACCGCGGGTCGGACCGGGTCCGCATACTCGCCTATCATCGCATCGACGAGCCCGGCGCCGAGCCGGATCTCGATCCCGGCCTGGTGAGCGCCACGCCGGCGATGTTCGCCGAGCACATGGAGCTGATCGCGCGCCGCTACGACGCGATTCCGATCGAGCGCCTGCTCGAGGCGCATCGCGGCGAGCGTCCGCTTCCGCGGCGCGCCGTGCTGATCACCTTCGATGACGGCTACCGCGATTTCGCGGAGCATGCGTGGCCGATCCTGAGGCGGCTGGGTCTGCCCGCCGTGCTCTTCGTCCCCACTGCCTTTCCCGATCAGGCCGGCCCCGGCTTCTGGTGGGATCGTCTGCATGCCGCCTTGTCCCACTCGAAGACGCGACAGATCGAGCCCGATGGCCTCGGCCCCTTCGACCTGCGCGAGGCGACGGGACGTCGCGCAGCCCATCGCGCGATCCGCGCCCATCTGAAGTCGCTGCGCCACGACGAGGCCATGGAGTGGCTCGCGACCTGGATCGAGCCCCTGGCGGAGGTCCCGTCGCTGCATCGCGTGCTGGGCTGGGACGCCCTGCGAGGCCTCGCCCGGGAGGGCCTGGCCGTCTGCTCCCACGGCCACGAGCACGCGCTCTGTACGCGGTTGTCTCCCGACGCCCTGGCCCGGGATCTCACGACCGCTCGCGCGCGGATCGCCCGCGAGCTCGGCTCCGACGCCGGTCCCCCCGTCTTCGCCTATCCCGCGAGCGCGAGCGACGAGGCGAGCCGCCGTGCGGTCGAGGCGGCGGGCTACGCGCTCGGTCTCGGCGGCGGCCGCGAGATCGCACGGCTGCCGCTCGACGATCCCCGGGACATCGGACGCCTGCCGGTGCTTCAGTATCCGACCGCGCTCTTCCGCGCACAGCTGCGCCCGATCGTGTCGGATGTCGGGAGCCGACTCGTCGACGGCGGGGCTCCCAGGCGCAAATGAGTCGGACCCGGCCCGAGTGGCCCCGGAATGGAGGAGGCTCGATGCATCAGAAGGGGCGCCCGCAACGGCGTCGATGGACAGGCCAGCGGCAGGAGAGGAGGCCTGGCGCCCGCGGAGACCGGGGAGGCTGCCATGCCGGGGAGCGCTCCAGCCGTCGCGGCGCCGCGCGTCGAGGGGCGAGGCGCGTCGGGCTGGCGTGGCCGGGATGGCTCGCTTCCTGTCTCGGGCTCGCGCTCGTGAGCGGCTGCAGTGTCGTCGACCGCTTCGCGCCGGCTCCGGAGTCGCCGCCCTTTCCCGCGCGCGTGGTCGGAGAGGCTCGCGAGTACCGCATCGGCGTGCCCGATCTGCTCGAGCTCACGGTCTGGCAGCATCCCGACGTCTCGGGGCCGCTCCTGGTGCGTCGGGATGGCAAGGTCTCCGTGCCCCTGATGGGCGACATCCAGGCCGAGGGACGCACGCCCCTCGAGCTGGCCGGGCAGATCCGGCGCGGTCTCTCGGACTACATCGCCAATCCCCGCGTCGACGTCGCCGTGATGGAGATGCGCAGCCAGGTCGCGAGCGTGATCGGCGGCGGCGTCGTCCGCTCGGGGCAGATC
>CAYXLY010000447.1:0-4054 GCA_964466005.1 uncultured Spirochaetaceae bacterium
CGCGAGGCAGTCGCTCGGCACGACGTCGAAGCCGACTCCGGGCAGCAGCAGCACGCCCGCCGTCTTCGCCTGCGCCCCGCGCCGGGCGACGGACTCGAAGACGTCGATCTCTCCGGTGACGTCGAGGTAGTGGGTCCCCGTCGCGAGGCAGGCCTCCACCATCGGCTCGGCCGTCTCGGAGAAGGGTCCCGCGACGTGCAGCACGCAGGCCACGTCGCGCAGTGCCTCTCGCAGTCGGGCCGGATCCGAGAGCGCGACGGCGCGCGCCTCGAGTCCCAGCGGCTCGGCCACGCTTCGCAACCGATCGGCGTTCCGGCCGGCGAGCACGACGTCGAGCGCGCGTCGCGCCGCCTCGCCGGCGATCAGACGACCCGTATAGCCGGTCGCTCCGTAGATCAGGATCCGCTGGCTCATGACAGGCTCCTCGCTCGGGATCCGACAGTCGCCCTCGCTCCCGGGGCCGGCTCCCGACTCGGACCGCCCTCAGCGTAGCGCTCTCTGCGGTCGGGCCGGAGCCGACCCGCCTGCCGCTCGTCCTGATTCCGCCTCCGAGGATGTGGCCGGCCTGTCCCGATTCTGCAACGATTCGGGCTCCACTCGGTCCTCGAGCCCTGCGGCTCGAAGCTTCGGGTCCGAGTCGACGCTTCCCCACACCGCCCCGATCGACGTCCCGAGTCGAGGCCCATTCAAGGAGAGACGCCGTGAAGGCTGCCGTGATGCGCGCGAATAATGCCCCCCTCGAGATCGAGGAGGTCCGGATCGACGAGCCCGGGGCCGGCGAGGTGCTGGTGAAGACCGCAGCGTCCGGCATCTGCCACAGCGACCTCCATGTGATCGAGGGCGGCCTGCCGATGCCGCCGCCCTGCGTCCTGGGCCACGAGCCCGCCGGCATCGTCGAGGCGGTCGGCGAGGGCGTGACGGACTTCGTGCCGGGCGATCACGTGATCGGCTGCATCACCTCCTGGTGCGGCGTCTGCAAGTTCTGCACGGGCGGGCGCCCCTATCTCTGTCCGTCCCAGTACGCGGGTCGGGCCGCGGGCCTGGACTCGCGGCTGAAGGATGCGAAGGGCGAAGCGATCGGCCAGTTCGCGAACCTCTCCTCCTTCGCGGAGAAGATGCTCGCGCCCGAGCGGTCGCTGGTGAAGATCCGCGACGACATGCCGCTCGACCGGGCCTCCCTGATCGGCTGTGGCGTGACGACCGGGCTCGGCGCGGCGCTCAACACCGTCCACATTCCGGCCGGCGCGAGCGTCGTCATCATCGGCTGTGGCGGCGTCGGTCTCTCGGCCCTGCAGGGCGCGCGCATCACCGGTGCGGGCCAGATCATCGCCGTCGACGCTCAGCCCTGGAAGTTCGATCTCGCCAAGGATCTCGGCGCGACCGATTGCGTGAACGCCAAGGAGGTCGACGCGGTGGCCGCCGTCCATGAGCTCACGGGCGGCGGCGCGGACTTCGTCTTCGAGTGCATCGGCCTGGTGCCGACGGTCCAGCAGGCGGTCGCGATGACCGGGCGCGGCGGGACGACGGTGCTCGTGGGCGTCGTGCCCGTGACCGAGATGGTGCCGATCTCGGCGGCCGACCTGACGCTCCAGGAGAAGAAGATCACGGGCTCCTACATGGGCTCGAACCGCTTCCGCTTCGACATGCCGAAGTACGTCGACTTCTATCTCGACGGCCGGCTGCGCCTGGACGAGATGATCTCCTCGCGCATCGAGCTCGACGAGGTGAACCACGCGTTCGACCTCATGCGCAAGGGCGAGGCGGCGCGTCAGGTCATCGTCTTCGACTGACGTCTGGGTCGGGTCGGGTCCAGCTGGATCTGGGTGCCGGGGCCGGGGTAGGCGAGGGGACCGTGCTCGAAGGGGCTTCGGCGCACGGGGTCTGGGGTCGGAGTGGGGGCGGTGCGCGCCTGCGCAGCTGCGCGCGGCACCCTCGCCCACCCCGGCCTCGGGGACTCCCACGCGCCCGTCCCTCCGTGCCCTCTCGTCAGGCGCCCTCGAACGAAGGCTTTCGCTTCTCGAGAAAGGCGGTGATGCCTTCGCGTCCATCCGCCGTTCGGGCGCATTCGGCGATACCGCGGGTCTCGTGCTCCATCTGGGTCTCGAGGCTCTCGGTCGCGCTGGTCGCGAGCAGACGCTTCACGACGGCATGAGCGTTCGTCGGTCCGCTGGCCAGCTGAGCGACCCGCTTCTCGGCCGTCGCCATCAGCTCGTCGGCCGGGACGACCTCGTTCAACAGTCCCCAGTCCAGCGCCTCGGCGGCCGTCAGCACGCGGTTGGTGAGCATCAGCTCGAAGGTCCGACGCTGCCCGATGATCCGGGGGAGGAAATAGCTCGAGGAGCCGTCGGGCGAGAGCCCGGCTCCGGTGTAGGCCATGGTGAGCTTCGCGTGGTCGGCCGCGATGGCGAGATCCGTGGCGCAGACCATCGAGAAGCCGGCGCCCGCCGCCGTCCCGTTCACGGCGGCCACGATCGGCGCCCGCATGCGGGCGAAGCGCGAGATCGCGAGATGGAGGTAGCTGGCCAGCTCCTTGATGTACGCCGCGGCCCCCTCGCCGGCGGCCTGCATCGCCCCGAGATCGCCGCCGGCGCAGAACATCTTGCCCTCGGCCGTCAGGAGCACGGCCCGGACGCTCGGATCCTCGTCGAGCCGGATCGCCGCCTGCATCAGCTCGCGCCCCATCGTGAGGTCCAGGGCGTTCGCCGCCTCCGGGCGGTCGAGGGTCAGCCGCGCGACGCCACCGTCGCGCTCGAGCCGGAGGGTCGAGAAGTCGGAGCTCATGGGTAGGCCTTTCGGGATTGGCTGGGAAGGGTCGATTCCGGACGAGCGGGAGGGTCCCGGGGTCGCTCTGCGCATCGGTGACGGCCGCCGTCTGCGGCGATCTGCCGCCATCTGGGGCAGGGACCGCCGTCCGGCGTCCCATGGCGCCCGAGACTACCTCAGCTGGCTTCGATCGGGTCCCCCCCGGATCGACTCGGGGGTGTCGCGAGGGGGGCCCGTTTCGGTACCCTCCTGCGTTCCGGAGAGGTGGCCGAGTGGCTGAAGGCGCGCCCCTGCTAAGGGTGTATAGGTAACCCCTATCGAGGGTTCGAATCCCTCCCTCTCCGCCACTGAGGTGACTCGAGCAGAGATTGCTCGTCACTCAGAACTAATATCTCCCGCATGGCGCGCGATTTCGGGGGGTTGTTGGCGGTTTCGTGATTCCAATCGCGAACCAGAGACTGGCCGAGCCCGGGCTCCTTCGGCGGCTATTAGTCGATTGTCTCTTCGCGCCATTCTGGCGGTTCGGATTGGCGCGGCGGGAGATCCCCAGAGAGCGGCCATGCAAGTTCGCGTCCTTGTTCGATCAGTTCGGGATCGAACTAGCGCGAGCGCCGCAGTGTCATGATCGGCCGTGCAAGAATCGATCGAGAATCCGGGACGTTCTGGGCGAGCAATCGATGGTGTAGAAGGGGCGATGAATCACCCCTTTCGCTGTGATCAAGCGAAGTGTCGACGTCGTTGGACGATTGAGGCGAGGGCGCGGTTTCTCCTCGAACGAGAACGTTTCGCGCAGTAGAGACGCTCAGGTCCCTGTCGCCGCCGTTCCCTCATCGTTCTCGTCGAACTGGGTGATCCGGACGTCGGCGTCCGGAAAGTGGGCGATGAGCTCGAGATCGCCACCCAGAGCGCGCACGTACTTCGCAAGCCGACTGAGAAGAATGTCTTCGCGACCTTCGAGCTGGGAGATGGCGCCCTGGGTCACCTCCAGGAGCTCGGCCAGCTCGACCTGCGTCTTGCCCGACACCTTCTGCCGGAGCTCCTGAAGCGTCATCTCGAGGAGCGTCTCGCGCACGCGTCGGTCGACGCGCTCGTGGGCTTCGGGGCTCATCTCATCGCGTAGCTTCTTGAAGGACTTTGCCATGTCGAAGTTGCCTCGTTCTGAACCGTGGCCGTCTGGTCGTCCACTTCGCTTGTGATCTCTTCCAGATGCTCGTCGTAGATCCGGTCCGCCTCCGGGATCATTCTCTCGTAGAAGCGACCGTCGCCCGTCGTGTCTCCCGCGATGAGGAGG
>CAYXLY010000448.1:0-4035 GCA_964466005.1 uncultured Spirochaetaceae bacterium
AACGCGGTCGACAGGCCGGCCGCCAGGAAGCTGGCACCGCGAACGCCTCCCTCCCCCATGGCCGTCGAGACCACGACCGGGACGAGGGGCCAGACGCAGGGGGAAAGCACACCGAGCACCCCCGCCAGCGCCGCGATGGGGATCGAAGCGAGCTCGACGCTCATCGGCCGGAGGTCGCGCTCCCGGCTCCGGCCGCCTCGTCGAGGACCTCGAAGAGGACCTCCTCGCGCGTCTCCGCGACGCTGAACCAGATCCGCTCGCTTCCGCGATAGAGGACCAGCGTCGATTGACGCGGCGCCTTGAAATGACGCACCCACTCCTTCTGCTCATCGAAGTCGACGCGCAGGACATGGAGCGCCACATCCGGCCGGCTCGCCTGATAGCGGGCCACGAGCGCGTCCTGCTGCGCGCAGGTCGAACACCAGGAGGCGGCGACGTCGACCAGCACGAGAGCCTCGGACGCCTGGAGCGCCTCGAAGCGCGCCGGATCGAAGGCCTCGGCGTTCGCGGCAGCCCCCGCGTCGCTCAGGACGAGAAAGAGCAGGCCGAGCAGCGCGAGCAGGGCCAGCCCGGACGTGGAAATCATCTGGCGCCGTGTCATCGATTCGATCTCCTTGCGCCCGGCTTCACCGGGTCGCTTGCGGGCATTCCCCGCGGTCTACGACGAGGCCGTCGTTCGGGTTACGGTCGCCATCGCTCCACCGATCGGAGCGCGCCGCGTCTGGCTTCGGAGGGGGCTCGGGCCGCGACAAATTGCCGCTTTCGGCTCGCGTCGAGGTCACGGATCGTGGGCCCGATGGAGCGCCCGACCCGTTCTCGCCGACCCGAGCTCGTCCTGGGCACAGCCGTCGCCCTCGCTCTACTCCTCTCCGCCTCCCAGCCGGAGGCCGCGCGGGCGGACGGACTGGGTCAGCGCCGGCCGGGCAGCCTCGAATCCGAGGCGGACTCCATGACCGCTCCGGGGGCCTCTCCCGGGCCCGCTCCCGGAGCAACGGAGCGGGACGGCAGCCCGCGTTCCGGTGACCGGAGCCGGGGCGACCCGAGCGCGGGCGACTCGAGCCGGAAAGGCCCGCGTGCGGAAGAGCAGGGAGGGCTCGGAGTCGGGCGCTCCTCGCAGAACGCGGCGGGCGACAGCGAAGCGGCGGGCGTCGAGGAGCTGATCGTGCAGGGCCGACGGCGCGCGGCGACTGCGCCGACGATCGACGAGGCCCGGCGACGGATGGAGCGCATTCCCGGAGCGGTCGGCCTCGTCGACGAGGCCGCCTATCGGGATCTCTACGTCCAGAGCCTCGGCGATGCGCTCGCCTTCACGCCGGGCGTGTTCGCCGACATCTCGGCCCAGCGCGAGAGCCGCATCTCGATTCGCGGCTCGGGCGTGAACTCGTCGTTCGAGCGGCGCGGGATCACGGTGCTGCGCGATGGCGTGCCGATCTCGCGGGCGAGCGGGCTCACGGAGTTCCAGGAGATCGACCCGATCTCGGTCGACTACATCGAGGTCTACAAGGGCGCGAACAGCCTGCGCTACGGCGGTGCGTCGCTCGGCGGCGCGATCCACATCGTCTCGCCGACCGGCCGCACGCGGCCCCAGGGTCTCACGCTGCGCGCCGAGGGGGGCAGCTTCTCGACGACCCGTGCCCATGCGAGCGGGGCGTGGGCGAACGACTCGGTCGATCTCTACGCGGGCGTGACGGGGCTGCGCTCCCAGGGGTTCCGTCAGCACAGCGACGTCGAGAGTGTCTACGGTCATGCGAATCTCGGAATCCGGCTCGGCGAGCTCGGCGAGACGCGCTTCTACGTGACGGCCCTGAGCGACAATTTCGAGCTCGCGGGATCACTCGGGCTCGAGGATGCCCTGGACGACCCGGAAGATGCCGGCCGGCCGGTGACGATCGGCCCCTTCTTTCCGGGCGGGCCGGTCACGGTGCTCGACCCCGGGCCGATCGCCGACGACTGGGATCGGAACCTCGACGTCTATCGGCTCTCGAACGCGACCGTTCTCCGATTCGAAGCCGTGTCCGTCGAGGCGGCCGGCTGGCTCGTGTATCGCGATCTCGATCACGCGATCACCCGCTTCGCGGGGATCATCGACCAGGAGGAGTGGGAGGCCGGCGGCCAGCTGCGCCTCGTCGGAGGCTTCCGCATCGGGGAGCGGAGCGTGGACTGGGTGGTCGGGACGAGCGCCGCGTTCTCGCGCAACGATGCCCAGGTCTTCGAGAACGACTTCGGCGGACGCGGTCCGCTCAGCCAGCGCAGCGAACAGCGCTCCCGGAATCTGCTCGTGTACGCGCAGACGGACATCGAGCTCTTCGATTCCTGGACGGCGATCTTCGGGCTCCAGTACGTCGACACGGTGCGCGACAACGAGGCCGAGTTCCAGGACACGTCGGGACGGGTCGCCGAGTCGCAGCTGAATCCGCGCCTCGGACTTCTCTGGAGGGTGACTTCCGAGGCCCAGGTCTTCGCGAACTTCAGCCGCAGCTTCGAGCCGGCGACGATGGCCGACCTGACCGCGGGCGGCGCCCTCGACTTCACGCCCCTGCGCGCGCAGGACGCCTGGACGCTCGAGATCGGCAGTCGCGGTCAGCGCGCCTTCGGCGCCTGGGCGCTCGCCTGGGACGTCGCCTGGTTCCACAGCTGGGTCGAGGACGAGTTCGTCGATCTACCCGTCGCGGGCAGCAATGGCTTTCTCTCGAATACCTTCAACGCCTCGGAGACGATCCACCAGGGCGTCGAGCTCGGTCTGACCTTCTTCATCGAGCCGCGCTGGCTCGAGGATCTCGGGCTGAAGCTCACACTGCGACATGTCTACACCTACAACGACTTCTTCTTCGACGACGAGCCGGACGATCTCGCCGGCAGTTTCTCGGTCTCGGGCAACGCGCTGCCCGCGATCCCGGAGCATCTCTACGTGTTCGATGCGAGACTCGACTACCGGGAGCGTGCCTCGCTCTCCTTCGAGATCCGCTCCGTTCCGGACGGCCCCTTCGCCGACTTCGCCAATACGACGCGGATTCCGAGCTACACGCTGCTCGGGCTCTCGGCCTCGCTGAACGTGCTCGAGAATCTGCGCTTCTTCTTCTCGGCGGAGAACCTGACGGACGAGGTCTACATCGCGAACCTCACGACGGTCGGGGACCAGTCCCTCGAGAATGCCCGGGTCTTCACGCCCGGCCAGGGGCGCGCCTTCTTCGGAGGTCTGGAGTGGCGATACTGAGCCGGGCGCAGCAGAAGGGTCGGGCGCGAGAAGGGCGCGGTCCGTCCGGACTGCATGGAGGAGCGCTCGCGACCATCCGCCGTCGCATTCGACGCTGGGTCCCGGCCGCCCTGCGGATCCATCGAGTGCTCGCGGTGGCGGGCGGGATCGGGCTCTCTCTCTGGGGCGGCTCCGGGCTGCTCCATCTCGTGATGACGAATTTCGGGCCCCAGCAGAAGGTCTTCGCGCCGCCGATGCGTTCGCTCGATCTCTCGACGGCGCAGCCGCTCGACGCGACGCTCGCCGAGGCCGGGATCGAGCGCGCGGCCGCGGTGCGCGTCGTCCCCTCCCGGGATGAGAGCCTGCTCCAGGTGACGGTCTCGGCCGATCGGCCCCGACGTTATTTCCGGCTCGAGACCGGAGAGGAGCTCCCCGGATACGACGTGATCCACGCGGAGTTCCTGACCCGACACTATCTGGCGACGGACGCGCCGGTGCGATCGATCGAGTGGGTGGATGCGTTCAGTGACGCCTATCCCTGGGTGAATCGACTGCTCCCGGTCTACCGGATCGAGCTCGAGACTCCGGATGGTCTCACGGCCTGGGTCCATACCGAGACCCACGCGCTGGCGAGCGTGAGCAACGACCTGAAGAGCGGGCTCCAGACGGCCTTCGCCTGGCTGCATACCTGGAGCTGGCTTCCGCGACAGGCAGAGGCGCTTCGCGTGGGGATCATCGCGCTGCTGGTCGGCTCGCTGCTCTCGCTCTCGGTCAGCGGGAGTCTGTTGCTGATCGGCCTTCCGAGGCGGCGACGTGCGTCGGGCGTCCGCCGGGCGCATCGG
>CAYXLY010000449.1:0-4029 GCA_964466005.1 uncultured Spirochaetaceae bacterium
CGTCCTCCTCGTCCTCCTCGCCGCCTCTGCGCTGAGCGGAGGACCGCGGCAAGCGTCCGCCGCGGAGGAGAAGTTCAAGGAGATCTTCGGCTGGGTGGAGGAAGGCATCCTGATGCCCTACGACCGCAAGATGAAGGTCAAGCTCGACACGGGGGCCCTGACCTCCTCGCTCGACGCCCGGGACATCGAGCGCTTCGAGCGCGATGGCGAGGACTGGGTCGCCTTCACGGTGCCCGATCGGGACGACGAGGATGCACGGGATCTGCGGCTCGAGCGCGAGCTCTTCCGGGATGTGACGATCGAAGGGCATGAGGAGGACAGCGAGCGGCCGGTCGTGCTGATCGATCTCTGCCTCGGCCAGTTCGTCCATCGGATCCAGGTCAGCCTGGCCGACCGGAGCGAGTTCAACTATCCGCTCTTGATCGGCCGGCGTCTGCTCGAGGAGATCGCGCTCGTCGATGCCAGCGCCACCTTCCTCAGGGATCCTTCCTGCGGCGCCGCCGACGACGAGGGATGAAGGATCTGGAGGTGAAGCTGCTGGCGCTCGGCCTGGCCGTCACCGGCCTGGCCCTGTTCGCCTACAAGCACCTGACGGTGGGTCTGCCGCTGACGGAACGCGCCAGCGAGCGGGTCTTCGCGGTCGAGGCGGGGATCCGCTTCGAGCCGGACCCCAATCTTCCGCCCAAGATCATGCTGATCCTGCCCACGGAGCCGCCCAACTTCCGCATCCTGCGCGAGACCTTCCCGTCGGGCGGATATGGCGTCGCCCGGGAACGACGTGGACCCAACCGGCTCGTGATCTGGACCAGGAGGCGCGCCTCGGGAGAGCAGACCGTCTTCTATCGTGGCTTCATGCTCCCTCGCGAGGGCGTGCATCTGCCGCTCGAAGACGAGGTCGCGCCACCCCAGGTGCCCGACTATCCCGACGGGTATCGGCAGACTGCGATGGCGTTCCTCGACGGGGTGCGCTCCGACTCGGCGGACATCGTGACCTTCACCCGTCAGCTTCTCACCCGGCTGGGTCGCCGCGACGACGAGGCGGTGAAGGTGTTGCTCGGCGAGGGAGAGGGTCGCGCTCATCGGGCGCGAAAGGCGGTCCACCTGCTCGAGGGCGCACGGATCCCCTCGCGCGTGCTCTACGGCTTCGACCCGTCCGAAGGCCGCCATCGCCAGAACGTGGACGCGCTCGTCCAGGTCCATGACGGCGAGCGCTGGATCACCTTCGACCCCATCGCTGCCCATCGCGGTCTGCCCGACGGGTTCCTCGTCTGGAGCATCGGCGAGTCCGAGATCCTGCAGACGGAGAACGTCTACGACGTCGAGCTGGAGCTCGCCGCGACCCCTACGTCCTATCCCGCCTTGGACGTGGCCGAGCGCGAGAGCCGCCGCTACTTCGCCGCGGTCCACGAGATCTCGCTGAAGAATCTGTCCGTCAATGCGCAGGAGGTGTTCCGGATTCTCCTGCTCGTTCCTCTGGGCGCGCTGCTGGTGGTCGTCTTCCGCAACCTGATCGGCATCGAAACGGCGGGCACCTTCGCCCCGGTACTGCTGGCCCTCGCCTTCCGCGAGACCTCGCTGGCTGCGGGGATCCTGCTCTTCCTGCTCGTGGTCGGCTCCGGGCTCGGCATCCGTCTCTATCTCGAGCGCCTGCAGCTCCTCGTCATCCCGCGGCTGGCCGCGGTGGTCACTCTCGTGGTGCTGCTGATGGCGCTCTCGAGCATCGTGTCGGCGCAGCTCGAGCTGCAGCTCGGCCTGTCGATCGCGCTCTTTCCGATGGTGATCATGGCCTGGATCATCGAGCGCATGTCGATCACCTGGGAGGAGGAGGGGCCGAAGGAGGTTCTCCACGCCACCCTCGGCACTCTGGTCGTTTCCAGCCTGTCGTATTTCATCTTCACCAGCGACACGGTGCAGCACCTGCTCTTCACCTTCCCCGAGCTGCTGCTCGTGGTGCTCTCGTCGATGCTGATGATCGGTCGCTACACGGGCTATCGCCTTCTCGAGCTCGAGCGCTTCCAGGCGCTCGGGCTGAGCAAGGGCTAGGCCGTGCGCTTCGCGTCGCCCATCGAGCTCAGGCGCCGCGGCGTCCTCGGCATCAACCAGCGCAATGCGAGGTACCTCTACACGCTCAATCCCCGCGCACGACTGCCGCAGGTCGACGACAAGCTCGTGACCCGTGACATCCTGGCCGGGGCGAAGGTGAGTACGCCCGAGCTCTACACGGCAGTGGCGGCCTCCCACGAGATCCCCGCCGCCGTGGAGCGGATGAAGGAGGTCGGTCGCTTCGTCATCAAGCCGGCGCGTGGCAGCGGCGGTCGAGGCATCCTGGTGATCGACGGCGCTCGCACCGACCGTCGCGGCCACACGCGCTTCCAGAAGTCCAGCGGGAAGCTGATCCCCGAAGCCGTCATGAGGCACCATCTCGACAACGTGCTGAGCGGGCTCTACAGCCTGCGGGGGAGTCGAGACAGGGTGATCGTCGAGGAGCTTCTCGTCCCCGACCCGATCTTCGATGACATCCGCTGGCAGGGTGTGCCCGACATCCGCGTACTCGTCCATCGCGGCTACCCGGTGATGGCGATGCTGCGCCTGCCGACCGCGAGCTCGGACGGCAAGGCGAACCTGCACCAGGGCGCGGTGGGGGTGGGCATCGACATCGCCTCGGGCACGCTCACGGGCGGGGTCCAGTACAACGCGCCGGTGGAAGAGCACCCCGATACGCTGAAGTCCTTCGAAGGCCGCCGCCTGGCGGATTGGACGAACCATCTCTTTCAAGCGGCTCGCTGTTTCGATCTGACGGGCCTGGGCTATCTCGGCGTCGATCTGGTGCTCGAAGAGAGCAAGGGGCCGATGATCCTCGAGATCAACGCGCGGCCCGGTCTGGGCATCCAGATCGCCAACGACGCGGGCCTCGAAGAGCGACTCACGATGGCGGACGGCTGGCCAGGAGAGGCCGAGGATCCCCGGGCCCGCGTGGGGCGGGCCTGTCGCGCCTTCGGTGGCGCTCAGTAGAGAGGCACGTAACCCACTCGGTCGGGATTCGGGAGATGGACGCCTCTCGTGCGGCGCCGGACCCCGGTCTGTGGGCGTGAGTCGCGTGCCTCGATCGCCTGGGAGCCCATTCCAGGCATCGCGTTCGCGGCGGCACGGGCGTTGCTTCCATGTGAGGGGAGAGAGACGAGAGACGCCGCGGGACGGAGTCCCGAGGGCAGAGCGCTCTCCGTGGACGCTTCAGGAGAGCCCCGTTCGCCCTCCAGTCCGCTCCCGGCGCAGTCCCGGCCCGGCGGCGCTCTCGGGACACGGGAGACTTCGATGGAGAACGCACAGATCGCCGACGTCTTCGACGAGATCGCCGACCTGATCGAGCTTCGGGGCGGCAACGAGTTCCGCGTGCGCTCGTATCGCAGCGCGGCCCGCACCGCGCGGGATCTGTCCGCCCGCCTCGCGGATCTCGTCGAGCAGGAGGAGGACCTCTCGAAGCTTCCCCATATCGGGCAGAGCACGGCGGACAAGATCCGTGAGATCGTCGAGACGGGCTCCTGCCGGCGTCTCGAGGAGCTGCGGGAGGAGATCCCTTCCGGAGTGGCGAAGCTGATGGCGGTCCCGCAGCTCGGACCTCGCAAGGCGATGGAGATCCACGAGGAGCTCGAGGTGGTGGACCTCGAGGGGCTGCGCGAGGCCTGCGAGGATCATCGCATCCGCGAGCTCGACGGTATGGGGCCTCGGACCGAGGAGAACATCCTGAAAGGAATCGAGGTGCTCCAGGTCGCCTCCGGGCGCTTCCTGCAGGGGTCGAGGTCGACATCCTGGAGGAGGGGCGTCTCGATCTCGACGAGGATCTCCTCGCCGAGATGGACTGGGTGGTCGCGAGCGTCCACTACGACACGGGCATGAGCGAGCGCGAGATGACCGAGCGGCTCTGCACCGCGATCTCGAGCGGCGTCGTCCACGCGCTCGGTCATCCGCTGAACCGCCTGATCGGAAAGCGGGAGGCGATCCGCTTCGACGTCGACGCGGTGGTGGCGGCCT
>CAYXLY010000450.1:0-4002 GCA_964466005.1 uncultured Spirochaetaceae bacterium
AACCCGAAGCTCGGGTCGACCCAACCATTGCGCCAGATCCCGGCCGTGCGGAAGCCGGATTCGCGGAAGAGCTCCGCCGGGGTCACCGCCTGCTCCGGAATCCCATGGGACGACCGGAGGACGCCGGTGCGCTGCGGATAGAGCCCCGTCCAGAGGGAGGCCATCGAGCATTTGGTCCAGGAGGATTGGGCCAGGTGACGCGCGAAGCGCAGGCCGGTCGCCGCCGTGTAGTCGAAGGTCGGGCTGGTCTCCCGCTCGTAGCCGTACGTGCTGAGTCGATGGGCGCGCAGCGTGTCCGTCAGGACGAAGAGCACGTTGACGTCGTCCCGACGCCGCAGCGCCTCGATGTCATACACGGTTCCGCGTGGACGCGGATCCGCGTTGGTGATCTCGATGGAGAGATAGCCCGAGACGAACAGGACGAGGACGCCGAACGCGGCGATCCCCACGAGGGTGGCGAGCCAGCGGAGGGGTGTCATGCCGAGTTGTCTAGCGCAGCGCGACGTTCGAGACGAGCCATCCCATGGAGCAGGTCACTGCGCTCGGTGATAGGATGGCGGCATGCCGAATCTTCCCTCGATTCTCCGCTTCGGTGCCCGCGGCCTCGTGGGTGTCCTTCTGGCGTCACTCGTCCTGCATGCCGCCTGCGACGGGACAGTCCCGGTCGACGAGCTCCGACGGCTCCAGCGGCAGGGGCGCTACCAGCAGACACTCGAGCCTCTTCGCGAGCTTCTAGAATCCGGCGAGACGAATTCGGAGATCCACCTTCTCTACGGAATCGCCCTCGCTCGCACGGGGAATCCCGACGTCGCCGTGTGGTCGCTGCGCAAGGCGGCCGACGATCCGCGGTGGGAGGTTCGAGCGAATACGGAGCTGGCCTCTGCCGCCCTGATGGCGGCGAGCTGGGACGAGGCGACGGAGGCTGCGGAACGGGTGCTCGAGGTCGATCCGGACCATCTTCCTGCCCGGGTGATCCGCGGGGAAGCGGTCCTGGGCGCAGGCAAGGAGCCCGAGCGAGCGCTCGAGGACTTCGAGCGGGTGCTCGAAGAGGATCCCGACAACCTGACGGTGAAGGCCTCGATCGCCTCGGCGCTTCTGATGGCCGGTCGAGTCGACGAGGCTGCTCGTGCGCTCGAGGAGCTCGAGGCGACGGCGATCGAGAAGGCCGCGGACCCATCGACCCAGGCCAGGCTCTGCGCATCACGCGCCGTCCTTCAGGCGGAGCGCGGCGAGCTCGACGCGGCCGAGGCGAGGTTCGAGGAGTGCCTCGCGCGCTTGCCCGACCAGCCTGTCCTGCTGGAGTCCGCCGTGGTCTTCTTCGATCAGCGGGGTCGGCCGGAGCGCTCGACGGAGCTGCTCGAGGCCGCGCTCGAGAAGATGCCGCGCGCGACGGCCCTGCGCAGCAAGCTCGCACAACGTGCCATGACACGCGGAGACGACGAGGCCGCCGAGGCGATTCTCCGAGCGGGAACCGAGATCGACGACCCGGGAGTCCAATCGGCGGCCTGGACGGATCTGACGAATCATTTTCTCGCGCGTGACGACCTGTCCGGTGCGATCGCGTCCTATGAGCGGGCGCTCGCCCTGACGGAGGATCCGCCGCCGCTCGCGGTCCTGATGCACGCCGACCTCCTGGCCCGGGCCGAGCGTCACGAGGAGGCGCTCGAGGTCGCGAAGGACCTCGAGAACGAAGCCTATCGGGGACTGATCGAGGCCCGCGTCCATCTGAATGAGGGGCGTCCGGCGCGAGCGCTGGCGCGCCTCGACGAGGTGCTCCCGACCTGGCCCAACAACGCGGGCGCCCGCTACTACGCCGCGCGCGCTGCCGAGCAGCTCGGCGACTTCGCGCGGGCCATCGAGGAGTATCGTCAAGCGATCCGATCCGCGCCGGATCAGACGGAGGCGGCGCTCCGACTTGCCCGTCTCTACCTGGGAGCCGGCTTTCGTCAGGACGCCTGGAACAGCGGCGCCCAGTATTTCCGGGCGCATCCGGAGGATCCGGAGGGCGTGCGCGTCCTGCTGCGGTCGGCGGCGCCGAGCACCTCCGGCAGTCTCCAGAGCCTGTTCACGCGGATTCGCCCGACGCCGCTGTGGCCGGTCGCTCTGGCGACCCGCGCGGACACGATCGCGGAGCGACGCGGGGCCGAGGCCGCACTGGCCCTGATCAAGGAGGCCGAGAACCTCGATCTGACCCGGCCCGTCAACGCGGAGCTGCTGCGCTCGAAGGTCGTGCATCTGCTGTCGGCAGAGCGGTCGGAAGAGGCTCGGGAGGCCGTCGACGCGGCTCTCGAGGCTTCGCCCGATACGGGCGCCTTCCACGAGGCCAAAGGCCTGCTCCTCGAGAAGACTGATGCAGCTGTCGATGCCGCCAGGGCGGCCTACGCGCGTGCGATCGAGCTCGATCCCGAGAGCTGGCAGGCGCTCGCAGCCCTCGGCCGCTTGTCGGAGGCGCAGGGCGACTCGGAAGAGGCGCTCGCCTTCTACGACCGCGCCACCCGCGTGCATCCTCAGGAGCCGGCTCCTGCCCGTCGCGCCGCAGAGCTCGCTCTCCGGACCGGCGGCCCGGCGCAGGCCGAGAAGCGTCTCGAGGCGCTGCTCGAAGAGCATCCGTGGGACGCAGAGGCGGCACGCCGGCTGACCGAGCTCAGACTCGCACGCGGGCTCGCGGACGATCGGACTCTCGAGCTCGCGGAACGGGCGGTGCTCTTCGGGGGCGGCGAGGGCACGCAGCCGCTGCTGATCGAGGTGCACCGGGCTCGCGGCGAGACGGAACGCGCAAACGAGGTCGAGCGGGCCATCGCGGCCGGAGAGCCGATTCCACCCAAGCAGATTCGAGGCCCCAAGGGGAGCTAGCTGCTGAAGGCCTGCGAGGAGCCCGTGGCCGGTCATGGGACCGACGGGCGACGGGGGCGACCGGCGAAGAGCCGAAGCGCCGAAAGAGAGCCGAAGGCGAAGAGACCCTATCCGTGACTATTTGTCCTCTCTTCAGGACGCTGCTGGATCCCCTCAAATCCAGTGAAGTTTCTGTTTACATTCCATCCCCGCGTGAAGTAGGGTGCTTGAAGTGACTGCTAGTCCGGCTCGGATCGGCTGGCGGGATGCCGATTTCGGGGCTCTTTGTGAGCCCCGAGGACACTGACCGATCCGGAGCAGATCCGGGATCGAAGCCGCAGCCGAGACGAGGCGAGAGCGGCGAATCCGGCTCCGGCGACGGGCGGGATTCGAAGAGTCCGATCGGGCCCTCCGGGGAGCACTGCCAGTCGACGGGTCGAAGAGGGTTCGGGTCGGCCGCCTGGATGTCGGTCGAGCCAGGCGTCAGACCAGGCAAGGAGAGAAGACATGCACCAATCGAAGTGGATCCATCGGGTACGAGGCGCAGCAGCCGTCGCGGTAGTGTTAGGCTTGACGTGGACGGCAGGCTCTGCCGGCGCGGCCACGCGGAGCATGACGGGCTCCCTCGGCGTCATCAATCCCTCCACCGCGACGCCCTTTCTGTTCGAGTCCGAGGTCGGTGTCTTCGGCAAGAAGATGGGCGCCTACGCTCCGACCGACGGCTTCAAGACGATTTCCGTGACGGGAGCGACCGCATCCACCGCTGTCGGCCGACAGGTCACGGTGCCGGCGAACCGCCTCAACTGGGCCGGCGACCGCATTCGCTTCTTCCCCAGCTTCGGCAACGTCGGCCAGACCTCCAAGGTCTTCTCTCAGGTCCAGAATCAGGCGACCTTCATGGTCGGCGCCGGCGCGCTCGCCGAGTGCCCCGGCCCGGGCTGCACGGCCTCGGGATACGGAACGCAGATCAGCTGGTGTCCGCCGCTGGTTCAGCCGGCGACTCCGGCACCGGGAACGGTGGGCAACCAGATCGGCGACTGGAGCTGCCCGAGCTATCCGGCCGGAGCTTTCGGGGGCAACCGGGGCCAGTGGATCCGGATCTCGAACAGCGCGGGCCCGGCAGCCAATCACTTCGGGGGCACCCTCTCGCTGATCCGGAACGAGACCTTC
>CAYXLY010000451.1:0-3987 GCA_964466005.1 uncultured Spirochaetaceae bacterium
TCGGCGCCCTCGGAAGCGGACTCTTCGGAGTGAGAGTGCGAGCCGAGGATCTCTTGACGGCGTCGAGCCGGGGTTCACGTGCTCTGCGGGTCTCCGCTCAGCGGGCCTCCGACTCTCCGGTCTCGATCATCTCCTCCTGGATGTAGGAGGTGATCGCGGCGATCTCCTGGGCATTCACCTTCGAGGCGACCGAGGCGTGCTTGGGGCTCTCTCGAAGGACGCGCGCGATCCTCGCGTTCGGGTCGGGTCCGAGATCCACCTCCGAGAAGGAAGGGACGCCCATGGCCCGGCCGATCGCCGTGTCGGCTCGCCCGTCGGAGCCGTGACACTGGGCGCAGCTCGCTTCGTAGAGGGCCTCGCCCTCTTCCGCGTGGATCGGAGAGGCGGCCAGGGCGAGCAGGGTGGCGGGCAGCCAGACGTTTCGAAGCTTCATCGCAATCTCCCTCGGGTCGATCTGTCTCGGGCATTCGCTCTGTCCTCGGATCCGTTGCTGGATCCGTGCCGACCCGGCCCGAACACCCTGATCGCCCGCACGGGGCTTCGAGCGGGAGAGGGCGGTCATTCCACCCGCTCCGCTCGCCCCGTCGGGCGTCCGCTCGGCCCGGCGTCGCCCGGCTCCGCCCCGTCCGACTGCGAGTCGTCGGTCATCGCCCGAGCGAGGGCCCGGCCAATGCTCCGTCGCTCGCTCGCGAGGTAGAGGAAGATGCCCAGGCCCAGGAGCGGAAAGCCGACGAAGACGAACGCGATGGCCGTCGCGCCTCGCGTGTCGAGGATCAAGGCGAAGAGGGCCGCCAGGCTCAGGAGCACGAGCACGCAGGCGATGCGGATCGTCATTCGTCCTCCCCGCCGTGGTCCTCGTGCTCGCCCCCACCCGGCCTGTCGTGATCTTCGTCGGTCTCCTCTTCGTCGTCGTCGTGCTCTTCTTCATCGCCCCGCTCTTCTTCCGAAGGCGCCGGCGGCTCTTCCGAAGGCGCCGACAGCGCCGAAGCCGGATGGGCGACGGGATGGCAAGTCCCCGCACAGCTCATCTGGCCCGCATCGAGCGCGGCCGCCACGTCTTCCGTGCGATGAATGGCCGCGTCGACGAAATCGGATGCGCTGCCATGACAGACCAGACATGCCTGGTGGTCGTACTCGCCGTAGATCTCGATCGGATACTCGACGGTGCCGGTCAGCGTCACCCACATGTGCTTGACCCCAGCCACCTTGGCGTCCAGAGTGCCCCAGATCCCGTAGCCGCTATGACATTCGTAGCATCCGGTCTCGACGGGAAAGGCGCCTTCGAAGTGGAGGGCGGCGAGAGAGTCCCGTCCCTCCCGAGCGCTCTCGACGACGGGCACCATGACGTGGCAGGAGGCGCAAAACCGGACGTCCTGGGCGCGCTCCATCAGGATCAGGTTGCCGACTGCGAACGCCGCGACCGGAAAGACGACGATCGCCGCGAGGCCCTGGATCGGCTTCAGTCGCCCCCGAATCAGACCGAGCACGAGAACGACCACGGCCGGAGCGGCGACCAGCACGAATGCGAGACCGAGCGAGAAGCGAAAGGACTCCATGATGTCCCGAGCCTGACCGGAGCCGGAGGCTATCGAAGCGAGGCCCTTCAGGACCATCGGGCGCATGTCGTGGGGCTCACGGGACGCATCGCTATCCAGAAGCCGTGTCAGGCCGACCGGGTCGGGTCGAGGCCGGCGACCTCGATCTCGGCGAGGGTCTCGACGACGAGATCGGCGCCGGCGTCGCGCAGGCCCGCCTCGCCTCCGTGGCGCGCGACGCCGATCACGCGGCCGAAGCCGCCCCGGCGACCCGCCTCGACGCCGGCCCGGGCATCCTCGATCACGACCGACTGCTCGCGTGACGCACCGAGCTGTCTGGCCGCCTCGACGAAGACGTCGGGGGCGGGCTTGCCTTCGAGGCCGATCTCCTCGGCTACGACGCCGTCGACCCGGGCGTCGAAGAGCCCCAGCATTCCGGCCTCCTCCAGGACCTCGCGCGCGTTGCGGCTCGCCGAGATCACCGCGACCGGGACGCCGGCCGCACGCAGGGCGCGCACCAGCACGACGGCATCCTCGAAGCGCTCGGGTCCCTGCCGTCGGAGCTGCTCCAGGAAGAGCGCGTTCTTTCGGTTGCCGAGGCCGCAGATCGTCTCGCGTTCGGGCTCGTCCTTCGGGTCCCCCTCCTCGAGTCGGATCCCGCGCGACTCCAGGAAGCTGCGTACGCCGTCGTAACGAGGCCTGCCGTCGACGTGATGTCGGTAGTCCTCTTCGATGTCGAAACGGGCGACATCCCCGCCGTCCCCGCGGCTCTCGAGATAGTCGTCGAACATCTGTTTCCAGGCGCGGGCATGCACGCGTGCGGTATCGGTCAGAACGCCATCCATGTCGAAGATGACCGCCTGCCACCGGTCGGCGTCGATGACGTGGATCGGATCGGTCATGCTCTCTTCCTCCTCGCTCTCGCGGTACGATCTCGCATCGTCCGACCTCTCGCTGTCTGATCCGGCTTCGACGAACACCGGCTCGGGGCCGGTGAGGTCGATGCGCCGGCCCTCGTGGCAGAGCGAGAGCGAGCCGCCCATGCCGAGGTCCGGAACGAGGCGATAGCGGGTGCCCTCCGGCCGGGCGTCGACCTCGAGGGTCTCGTCCCGAACGCGTAGCCTGAAGCGCAGCCGCTCCCAGCCCCGAGGCAGCCTCGGACGGAAATGAAGCTCGCCTCCGTGCTCGCGCAGACCCGCGAACCCGTGCACCAGCGTCATCCAGGTTCCCCCGAGCGAAGCGACGTGGAGCCCGTCCTTCACGTTTCCGCCGACGTCTCCGAGATCCATGATGACGGCGTCCGCGAAGTAGCGGTAGGCCCTCTCTTCGTAGCCGATCTCCGCGGCCATGATGCTCTGGATGCAGGTCGAGAGCGACGAGTCTCCGGTCGTGAGCGGGTCGTAGTAGTCGAAGACGCGCCTCTTCTCCTCGGCCGTGAAATGCGGGCTGAGCAGGAAGGTCGCGAGCACGACGTCCGCCTGCTTGATCACCTGGTAGCGATAGATCACCAGCGGGTGGTAGTGGAGCAGCAGGGGATGCTTCTCGGGAGGCGTCCGGGAGAGGTCCCAGACCTCGCGATCGAGGAAGGCGTCGTCCTGGAGATGGACGCCTTCCTTCTGGTCGTAGGGGACGTACATCGCATCGGCGGCCTGACGCCACTCCTCGATCTCCGAGAGGTGCAGTCCGGTCGCCTCGATGAGATGCCTCAGGGCCTGGGGCGCTCTCTGCTTCAGGGACTCGACCGCGCGGACCGCGATCCGCAGGTTCTCGCGGGCCATCAGGTTCGTGTAGGCGTTGTTGTTGACGACGGTGTTGTACTCGTCCGGCCCGGTCACGCCGTGGATGCAGAACCGCCCGTCCTTGCGATCCGAGTAGAACCCGAGATCGGCCCAGAGTCGGGCGGTCTCGACCGCCATCTCCGCGAAGCCGTGTCCCAGGAACTCGAGGTCGCCCGAGAGTGCGACGTATCGGTCCGCGGCGAAGACGATGTCGGCGTCGATGTGGTATTGGGCCGTACCGGCTGCGTAGTAGGCGGAGGCCTCTTCTCCGTTGATCGTGCGCCAGGGAAAGAGCGCTCCGGGATGGCCCACCTCGACGGCGCGTCGCCGGGCCTGGTCGAGCTGCGCGTAGCGATGCGCGAGCAGGCTGCGCGCCACGAGCGGAGCGGTGTAGGTGAGGAAGGGAAGCACGTAGATCTCCGTGTCCCAGAAATAGTGTCCCTCGTATCCGAGACCGGTCAGGCCCTTGGCAGGGATGCCGAAGCCCTCGACCCGCGCCGAGGCCTGGTGGATCTGGAAGAGGTTGAAGCGGACGGCCTGCTGGACCTCCGGGGCGCCTTCGACCTCGACGTCGCCGGACTTCCAGAAGCGCTCGATCTGCCGAGCCTGACTCTCGAAGATCGCCTCGAGATCGGAAGAGCACACGTCTGAACTCCAGTCACTCCGGAGAATCT
>CAYXLY010000452.1:0-3985 GCA_964466005.1 uncultured Spirochaetaceae bacterium
CGCCATGGATGGGCCTGGGCGCGCAGGATTGTGCGCCGACACAGTCAGGGGCGCATACCGGGGACATATCCGCTCTGATGCTGGCCGATTTGAGCTGTCGCTATGTTATTACCGGCCACTCCGAGCGCCGCGCCGACCATGGCGAGAGCGACGCGCTTGTCCGCGCCAAGGCTGAGGCCGCGATCGCGGCCGGGCTGACGGCCATCGTCTGTGTGGGTGAATCTCTGCAACAGCGCGAAGCCGGTGAAGCCCGTGTAGAGCATCACGGGGTGGATCATCATGACCGGATGCTGGAGCAGCGGGTTCAGGCCGTTGCCATCCGAGAGCCGCTGGTCGTGGGCCACGCGCTCGAAGGGCATCGACTCGAAGTTCACGAGTCCGAGGAAGAAGATCACGTTCGCGAGCAGGGCCACGCAGACCCAGGGCATCAGGGCCCGGTTCTGATCCCGATTGCCCCAGACCGCGACGGCGCCGTAGGCGGTCAGCATCCAGCCCCAGAGCAGCAGCGAGCCCGCCTGCCCGCCCCAGAGCGCCCCGAGCCGATAGTGGAGGGGCATCGTGCGCGCCGAGTGGGCGGCCACGTAGGACAGGGAGAAGTCGTTCGTCGCCAGGGCCCAGAAGAGCGCGATCATCGCCACGGAGCTCGCCCCGAAGACCATCCAGACGGAGCGCTCCGCCACGCGGGTCCAGCGATCCGCGCGCGTCATGCCGCCGTAGATGCCCGCGACGAGCCCGAGCCCCGCGAGAAAGAGTCCGAGACGGAGGGCGTAGTGTCCGAGGTCAGCCATGGGCGGGCCTTCTCCTGGCCGATCCTCCGCCGGTCCGGCGACCGGGGCGAGCGGCTTCGTTCACGAGGCGTGATGCGTCGCGTTCCGCTTCGGCGCGCGGCTCAGAGCTCGACACTCGGCTCCGCGGCGGGGCCCACCTGGGCCTCGAACTTCGATGGGCATTTCGCCATCACGTTGTTCGCCTGGAAGAACTCGCCCGCCTGGGTCCGGACCAGCTCTCCCTCGACGACGACCTCCGCCCCGTCCTTGAACAGATCCGGAGTCTCGAGGCTCGAGTAGACGACCGCGAGCGTGCGTCCCGGCGGGCCGCCGGCATGCGGAGGATGACCCTGGACGGCGAAGCGAACGAGACGCGCGTCCAGGTCGCGTTCGATCGAAGCCTCGGCCACATAGCCATGGACGCGTGCCGTGCGACCGACCATCTCGGACGCGCTCGCATGGAACTCGTCGAGATCCTGGAAGTATTCGAGGGAGAGCCCCTGGCTCAGCTGGGTCCAGCCGTACCAGCCGAGCAGCAAGGCGATGGCGGCGGCTCCGATGGCGATCTGAAAACCCTTGGGCATGGATCTTCGGCAACCTGTCGTCTGAGGGTTCTTCCGGCGAGGTCGCAGGCCCCGTGGCCGCGAAGCGGGCACGAGACGCGGGACAGGCCGAGGCTAGCGGTCGGCTGCCTCCATGTCAAAGCCAGGGATCGCCGAAAAGGTCCTGAATCCAGACACTTGGAAGGTCGACTGGCTTGACGCCGGGGGGGCGTCGGGCTAACCGGCCCGCTATGCCTGATCGCGACCCCGCTCCCGCCGCCGACTCCGAGGGCTCCCTGCGACTGACGGCTCGAAGCTCGGCGATCCAGCCCTTCCTGGCCATGGAGATCATGGAGCGCGCCGGGGAGCTCGAGCGGGCCGGGGCGAGCATCGCCCATCTGGAGGTGGGCGAGCCCGAGTTCGATCCGCCCCCGGCCGCGATCCGGGCCGTCACTCTGGCGCTCGAGCGGGGCGAGACCGGCTATACCGACAGCCGAGGCCTCTGGGGCCTGCGGGAGGCGATCGCGCGCGACTATCGCCAGCGCATCGGAGTCGACGTGGCGCCGGATCGGATCCTCGTGACCCAGGGGACCTCGAGCGCCATGACGCTCGTCTTCGGATGCCTGGTCGAGCCGGGCGACGAGGTCCTGATTCCGACTCCCCACTACCCCTGCTACCCGAACTTCGTGCGCTTCTGCGGCGGAGAGCCGATCTTCGTTCCGACGGATGCCGCCTCGGGCTGGCAGATCGACCCCGACCGGGTCCGCGCCGCCCTCACGCCGAGGACGCGGGCCATCGTGGTGGCCTCGCCTGCGAATCCCACGGGCGCCGTCCAGGGACGTGCGACGCTCGAGGCCCTCTCCGCACTCGGCCCCCCGCTCGTCTCGGACGAGATCTATGGCGGACTCGTACACGGCCCGACGCGGGCGACGTCCGCGCTCGAGCTCGACCGGCAGGGCTTCGTCCTCGACGGCATCTCGAAGCGCTATGCGATGACCGGGTTCCGGCTGGGATGGGTGGTGGCGCCCGAGGCTGCGATGCGGGGGCTCCAGGTGATGCAGCAGAACCTCTTCATCTCGGCCAACCCCTTCGTCCAGCAGGCGGGCATCGCGGCGCTCATGGAGGGCTCGGCCATGGCCGAGGCGATGCGGGAGGCGTGCGGAGATCGCCGCCGACGGCTCGTGGCGGGCCTGCGTCGGCTCGGGTTCGGGATCGAGCGGGATCCGGAGGGCGCCTTCTACGTGCTCGCCGACGCCCGGCGCTTCGGTCCCGACTCGCGCGCGCTGGCCTTCGAGATCCTCGAGCGTGCGCTCGTGGGCACCACGCCCGGCATCGACTTCGGCGAGGCGGCCGAGGGGTTCCTGCGCTTCTGCTATGCCGTGCATCCGGAGACGATCGACACCGCACTCGATCGCCTCGAGCCGCTGCTCAGCGAGCTCGCGGCGCGCACGGCGGAGGCCTCGCAATCATGAAGATCCTCGAGGCGGAGCTCATCGCTTCGGCTCCGCGCGCCGACGCCCTGCCCGCGAGTGGCCTGCCGGAGATCGCCTTCCTCGGTCGCTCGAACGTCGGCAAGTCGAGCCTGCTGAATGCGCTCGCCCGCCGGCGCAAGCTCGCGCGCACGAGCAGCACGCCGGGAAAGACCCGTGAGCTCGTGCTCTTCCGGCTCCGGACGGACCGGGGCGAGCTCGGGCTCGTCGACCTGCCGGGCTACGGCTGGGCAAAGGTCTCCCGCAAGGAGCGGGAGGGCTGGCAGCGGCTGGCGGAGGGCTACCTCTCGAAGCGTCCCGAGCTGCGACTGGCCATCCTCCTCCAGGACATCCGGCGGGACTGGAGCGAGGACGAGAGCCTGCTGCTGCGCTGGCTGGCCGAGCGGGACGTGCCCGGACGCATCGTCCTGACCAAGACCGACAAGCTGAAGCGGATGCGTCGCCAGGAACGCACACGCGCCCTGACGGCGGCCATCGGCCCGGGGTTCGGCAAGCCCATCGCGACCTCTTCCCAGAAGGGGGAGGGCCTCGACCTCGTCTGGCGCGTCTGTCTCGAGCATGCCTTCGGATCGGGGGACGCACCGACTCCGGCGGGCGGCCCCGACGCCGAGGCTCCGGATTCCCGGCCGGACGCGGACCCCGTCTCGAGGGACTGAGCATCGGGGCAGGCACAGCCGACGCCGCCGCGCGGCGTCTCTCGGTCCGGCCGCGCTCGGCCCTTCGCCTCACTGGAAGAGATCGGTGGACGGGTCCCGCAGCAGATCGCGGACGCGGCCGTCGCCTTCGAAGGGGAAGCCTTCGATCACGACGGCGGGCACCCCGGCGCCCTTCCACATGAGGAGCCCCGCTGCCGCCGCGAGCTGATCCGCCGTGGCCGGCCGCGTCACGACGAGCTCCCGCCCCGCCCGGTCGAGGGAGCCGCGGTCATCGCGGATCGGCGCGAGCCCGGCGGAGCCGAGCGCCACATCGACGAGCCCCTCGCGCCAGGGACGCCCGAACGTGTCGCTGACGATCACCGCGGTCGGCGCCGGGGCATCGGATGCGCCCGGGGCGCCCGGGGCGCGCGGAGCCTTCGAGGGATCCGGAGGACTGGAGAGAGCCTCGTGCAGCCGGCGCGCCGACGCGTCCGGATCCTCGGGCAGCAGGACCGCCACGTCGACGCCGGGCGCATTGGACAAGATCGGAA
>CAYXLY010000453.1:0-3959 GCA_964466005.1 uncultured Spirochaetaceae bacterium
GTCTCGAAGCTGTCCGCCACGAAGGGGACGCTGCTCCAGAGCACGAGAAGCACGAACGGGATCTGCAGGAGCAGCAGACCATAGAGGTCGACCCAGGCTCTGGTGCGGGGCGTCATCCGCTCCCGGAAGACGTCCACGCGGACGTGTCGGTCGCGGTTCGCACAGGCGACGATGCCCGTGAGGAGCCCGACGGCGTAGAGATGCCACTGGAGCTCTTCGAGCTCGATGCGTCCGAGTCCGAGGCCGAATCGAAGCAGGACCGAGAGCACGATCACGCCGATCAGGAGGAGCCAGATCCAGGAGATCCAGCCTGCCCAGCTCTCCAGCGCGCGCTCGAGCCTGGATCCGCCTTCGCTGCGGGCGGGCTCAGCGGCCATGCCCGGACTCCGGGCGGCTCGCTGCGCGAGCGGGGCGAGCGGCGCGAGCGGGATAGGCGAGCTCCCGCCAGCGCGCGTACTCCGCCCGGAAGGCCCGCTGCCGCGCCAGGATGCGAGCGAAGTCGGTGTCGCGCTCGGCCTGCTCGGCGAGCACCGTCGCGGCGGCGTCCTCGAGCGCGGCGAGGAGCTCGCTCGAGAGCGTGCGCGTCTCGACGCCCCGGGCCTCGAAGTCGGCGAGAGCCGGCCCCTGACCCGCCTCGGCCCGGGCGAGGTTGCGATGGACACCCGCATCGCAGGCCATCTCGATCAGCTTCCGCGTCGATCCGGACAGGGCCTCCCAGGTCGGACGGTGGACGACGAGGTGGAAGGCCGTGAAGGGCTGATGCCAGCCCGGGAAGTAGTTGTAGGGCGCGACGCGATCGAGGCCGAGACGGGCGTCGACCGCGGGCAGGGAGAACTCCGTCGCGTCGATCGCTCCCTTCTCGAGCGCCTGGAAGATCTCGCCGCCCGGCATCATGGTGACGGAGGCGCCGAGTCGCTGGAGCACCCGGCCGCCGAGCCCCGCGAAGCGGATCTTCAGCCCCTGCAGATCCTCCACGCGATCGATCGACCGTCGGAACCAGCCGGCGGTCTCCGGGCCGATCAGCCCGCAATGGATCGGCTCGATGCCGAGGGGGCGATAGAGATCGCGCGCGAGCTCCCGGCCTCCGCCCTGCGTCCACCAGGCGGAATACTCCCAGGGTGTCATGCCGAAGGGAACGGAGCCGAAGAGGACCGAGGCGGGGAGCTTCCCCTGGTCGTATCCGAGCCAGGTATAGCCCGCCTCGATCTTTCCGGCGCGAACCGCGTCGACGATCGCGAAGGCCGGCACGACCTCGCCCGGATCGTCGACCGTCCAGTCGATGCGCCCGTCGCTCGCCCCGCGCAGGCGGTCGGCCACCTCCACCGCGTTCTCACCGAGCGCCGGAAGATGGGTGCCGAAGGCGCTGGTCACGCGCCATCGCAGGACATCCGTCCCGGAGGCTTCCCGGTGGATCCCTTCGACGGGGCGCGAGCCCGCCGTGCGCAGTCCGGAGGCCGGACGCAGCGAGAGCGCGCCGAGCAGGCCGACCGCGAACGCGACGACGACTGCGACGAGGGCCTCCGAGCGGGTCATCGGGAGAGGTTACGCGGCACCGGGAGAGGCTGCCTCCCGTGGAGGTCCGGAGGGGACCTCGATTCGATCCCGGTCGGAGGACCGCTCGGGCGTGCAACGGGTCGTCGCGGGTCCGGCTCCCGACCCGGTCGGCCTCCTTCCCTGTCCGTCAACTCGACTGGACGAGATCGACGGCCGCCCGGGCGAGGGCATCCACCTGGCTCTGGAAGGCGTCGGTATCGGCGTCCGCACCCATCACGCCCTTCTTGTAGCGGGACAGGACCCCCTCGACGATCGCGGCGAGCCGCCAGTACTGGAAGGCCCGGTAGTAGTCGACCCGCGCGGTCGAGTAGCCCGTCCGCTCCTCGTAGCGGGCGAGGAGGACGTCCCGGGTCGGGAATCCGCCGCAGGAGGTCGCCGAGAGCCCCGTTCCGCTCGCGGTCGGACGGGTCTCGCCGGGCTCGGCCCAGTCGTTCATCAGGTATCCCAGGTCCGCGAGCGGGTCGCCCAGCGTGCAGAGCTCCCAGTCGAGGACGGCGGCGATTCGTCCCCCCTCGCCATCGCAGATCATGTTGCCCAGCCGATAGTCGCCGTGCACGATGGACGCGCCGACCTGCTCGGGCATCCGGGCCTCGAGCGCGGCATGGGCCTCCTCCATGAGCGGAAGCTCGCGTGTCCGGGTCTTCTCCCACTGCGTCTTCCAGCGGCCGAGCTGTCGGGCGAGATAGGCCTCGCGGCGGCCGAGGTCGCCGAGGCCCACGTCGTCGGGCTCGATCCGGTGGAGCTCTGCCAGCACGTCGATCACGTGGAGACCGAGCGCTTCGCGAGCGGACTCGGGCACCGCTTCGCTCGTGATCTCCGGACCGCTCAGCACGGCGCCCTCGACGTAGTCCATGACGTAGAAGGGGGCGTCGTTGACCGAATCGTCCTCGCAGAGCGCCAGCGTGCGGGGCACCGGGACGGCCGAGCCGCCCAGGGCGGAGAGGATGCGGTGCTCGCGAGCCATGTCGTGTGCCGTGGCCAGGACGGCGCCCGTCGGCGGTCGGCGCAGAACGGTCTTCCTGCCTCCCGCGTCTTCGACGAGATAGGTGAGGTTGGAGTGGCCGCCGACGATCGGCGAGAACGTGAGCGGCGGAGTCGAGCCCGCGACGTTCTCTGCGTAGTAGGCCTCGAGTCGATCGGAGTGGATGCCCTTCATGGAGCCCGCATTGTAGCGGCCGACGGCCGGCTCGGGTGGGATCTACGAGTCTACCCCGCGTGCTCGATCTCGATGCGGGGCGCGTCCGGGGGAGCTTCCCGGGGAAGGGAGAAGAACGCGCCGATGCGGGCTGGCGCCGGAGCGCCGGCCTTCACGAAGGCCTCGAGAACGGATCCGACCGCACGGGGCGCGACGCAGAGCAGGGCGCCGCCGGCGGTCTGGGGATCGAAGAGCCAGGCCTCCTCGAACGCCGACGCGCCGCGGACGTCGCGCGCGAACGCGACCCGATTGGCGGGATGGGCGGTGCTTCGGATCCCGTCTCGCCAGAGCTGGCTGGCACCCGGGAGCATCGGGATCGCCTCGGCGTCGAGATGTGCCCGTAGCCGTCCTGCCTCCAGCAGGGAGAGGAGATGGCCCGCCAGCCCGAAGCCCGTCACGTCGGTCGCGGCATGCAGACCGGCCTCCGGATCGAGCCGACTCACGATCTCGTTCGTCCGGGTCATCTGGGCATGGGCGGCCTCGACCCAGTCTCCCCGGGCTCGGCCCTGCATGTCGGCCGCCAGCACGACCCCGGTTCCCAGCGGTCGCGTCAGCAGCAGGGCGTCGCCTTCCCGCGCCGTCTGGCGTCCCAGCAGCGTCTCGCCATCCGGCCCGGGCCCCGTCAACGCGAGTCCGACCGTGAGCTCGTCTCCGGCGAGCAAGGTATGTCCGCCGAGCAGGCTCACGCCGAGCGGATCGAGCACGGAGCGGATGCCGAGGAGCGCCTGGCGCAGGAGCTCCCCGGCAAGCTCCGGGTCCGGCTCGGGCAGACCGATCACGGCCTGGGCGGTCCGGGGGCGGCCGCCGGAGACGTAGAGGTCACTCGTCGCGTTGGCGGCGGCCACACGGCCGATCAGCCAGGGGTCGTCGCAGAAGGCGCGAATCACGTCGACGTTGTGAAGCGTGGTGGCGCCCCGCGCGCCGCGGTCGTCCAGGGTGGCGCCCACGTCACGCCGGGCGGCAGCCCCGAGCAAGACGGACTCGTCGCGCGGAGGATCCGGGAGCGCGGCCAACGCGGCGTCGAGGGGCAGCGCGCCGAGCTTCGCCGCGCATCCGCCGCAGCTCATCGGCCCTTCCGGATCGTCTCCCGCGGCCGCCATCGAGCCGAGGTCGGCGAGCTCGGGCCTCGGTCGCCCCGCCTCGTCCAGGACCTGGAATCGGCTCATGAATCGACGATCGATGCGGTCCTTCAGCCGCAGCAGGGGCCGAC
>CAYXLY010000454.1:0-3958 GCA_964466005.1 uncultured Spirochaetaceae bacterium
GAGATTCTCCGGAGTGACTGGAGTTCAGACGTGTGCTCTTCCGATCTCGCCATGGCGGCCGCTCCCCCGCCGTCCGAGTCTGCTCCGTCCGAGACGTCCTCGCAGCCACCGGCGCGATCGGCCGCCGAGGCCGCGCCGCGACCCTCTCGAGCGCAACGCTCCGGGCCGTCCTTCGACTACGCGCTGCAGCCGGGGGATCGCGTGATTCCGATGTCGCCGATGCGGCGCATCATCGCCGATCACATGGTCTATTCGAAGCGGACGAGTCCGCACGTGGGCACGGTCGCCGAGGTGGATCTCTCGCGCGTGGTCAGGCTGCGAAGCCAGCACAAGAAGAGCTTCCAGGAGACGCACGGCGTCTCGCTCACCTTCCTTCCGTTCATCGTCCACGCGACGGTGAAGGCGCTGCGAGAGTTCCCCGCGCTGAATGCGTCGGTGGTCGAGGACGCCATCGTCGAGAAGCAGGACGTGCATGTCGGGGTGGCGACCGAGACGGAGAAGGGGCTGGTCGTGCCGGTCGTCCGGCATGCCGATCGGCTGTCCCTGGCCGGCACGGCGATGGCCATCGACGATCTCGCGACCCGTGCGCGCGAGAAGAGACTCTCTGCCGACGACCTGCGAGGCGGCACCTTCACGGTCTCGAATCCCGGTCGCCACGGCAATCTCTACGGCTTCGCGATCATCAACCAGCCGCAGGTGGGCATCCTGCGCATGGGTGAGATCGCCAAGCGTGCCGTCGTCCGCACGCTCGACGGCGAGGACGCGATCGTGATCCGGACCATGATGTACATGGCGCTCTCCTACGATCACCGCGCCGTCGACGGTGCGCCGGCCAACGGATTCCTCTACCGGATCCGGGAGCTGCTCGAGGCGGCGGAGTTCGACCTCTGAGCAGCGGCGGTCCCTCCTGGACGACGGGCGTGGGCTCGAATTCGACGACGACCTCGCGGCGGCAGGGGACCCCGCATGGTCGGCGCGAGCCGTCGTCTGCAGCCGGACGGGAGGCCTCCCCGGGACTCTCCATCGAGTGGCTCGGTCTGCGGCCCTATGGCGAGGCGCTCGCCCTGCAGCGAGAGGCGGTGGCGGACCGGATCGCCGGACGCACGCCCGATCGGCTCCTGCTTCTCGAGCACCCCCCGGTCGTGACGCTCGGACGGAGCACGGATCGGGCGAACCTGAAGCTGGGGATCGAGGCGCTTCGCGGGCGGGGCATCGAGCTCTACGAGGTCGGCCGGGGAGGGGATGTCACCTATCACGCTCCGGGCCAGCTCGTGGGCTATCCGATCGTCGATCTCGATCGCCTGGGTCGTCGGGACGTGCATGAACATCTCCGGAGCCTCGAGCAGGGACTGATCGACGCGCTCGAGGAGCTGGGGCTCGGAAGTCGGCGGATCCCCGGCTGGACGGGGGTCTTCGTGGATCGCGCGCGCAGTCTCGGCCGTCGCGGCGGCCCGGAGCGCAAGATCGCCTCGATCGGCGTGGGCCTGCGTCGCTGGGTGACCTTCCATGGCTTCGCCCTGAACGTGAGCCTCGATCTCTCGGGCTTCGAGTCGATCGTGCCCTGCGGTCTGTCCGAGGTCGAGATGACCTCGGTGAGCGCCGAGCTCGCCGAGGGATCGGGGGCGCCGGGGGAGATGTCGTCGAAGGATCTCGACGTGCGGGTCCGCGAGGTCGTGGGGCGCAGGGTGGCCGCCCGGCTCTCCGGTTGACCGCTCGATCTTCAGCCCCAGCCCCAGCCCCCCGCCTGCCCGCGAGCGAGCGCGCTGGCTCGCCCCGCCCGAGCCGGTCTCCTACCTTGAGGTCATGACCGCTCGAGTCGTCGTCCTGAAGAGCCCGCGGCGTCGTGCCTTCGAGATCTTCTGGACGCTGCCTGCCTGGACGCGGGCGCTCGTCGTCGGCTGGAGGCGGGATCGCGGACGCAGCGTGTCCTCGAGCGCGCGCCCGCCGTTCGATCCGACGTCCGGTCGGAGCGTGCCGCGATCGATGGCTTCTCCGGCCGACCCGCGCCGCACGGGCGCACCCGATGGGCCGGGCCTTCTCTGGACGAGCGGATCGACGGGTCATCGTTGTACCGGATGGGGGCTCTGCGTCGAGATCTGCCCCGGATCCGCCCTCCGGCTCGAGTGCGTCCCGCCAGAGCCTCGAGCACCGAAGCGGGTCGGGGAGCCCGGACCGCCGGTGCGGCGATTCGAGCTTCGTCCCGGGCGTTGCATCGCCTGTGGGCTCTGCATCGACATCTGTCCCGAGGCGGCGTTGGTCCCCGTGACCGGTCGCACCCGGGCTGGGGTCGGAAGCGAGCCCGCGGCTGTCGGGATCGTCGACCTCCTGCAGGTCGCGTCATGAGCGGATCGATCGGAGCCGGGGGACGGGCCCCTCTCCTGGATCGTCTGCGCGACGCGCTCGCGGAGGGCCCGCTGCCCTCCGTCCGGCTCGAGGTTGCCGCGGACGGAATGCCCCGGCTGGAGGTCGCCGCGACGGATGGGCTGGAGATCCTGCGTTGGCTCAGGGATGCGCCGGGGCTCGCCCTGCGACGTCTCGTGGACCTCACGGCCATCGACCGCCTCGACTCTTCCGGAGGCATCGGGTCTGGAGGCATCGAGCCTGTAGGGCTCGGGCGCGGAGAGACGGGGCCTGGAGCCATGCAGCCTGGAGACGCGGAGCCCGGACATATGGAGTCGCGCTTCGCGGTCGTCTACTCGCTCCATGCGCCAGAGAGTCACGACCGGCTGCGTGTCGTCGCTCGGGTCGTCGAGTCGGACGGGGCGCAGGGGCCGGAGGTCGACTCGGTCGTCTCCCTCTGGCCCGCCGCGGACTGGCTGGAGCGAGAGGTCTTCGATCTCTTCGGGATCCGCTTCCGAGGCCATCCCGATCTGCGGCGCATCCTTCTCGAGCCGGAGTTCGAGGGGGCGCCCCTGCGCAAGGATCATCCCAGGCAGGGGGCAGACCCCGGGTCCGGTCCCGACGGCGGGAGACCGGTGCCGTGAGTGCGCCGGACGAGACGACTTCGGGGCGGGACGAGGAACGCCTGGACGGCGCGGAGGGAGCGACGCTCTCGTCGCAGCTCGGTCTCTCCGAGGCCGTCGTCGAGATCGGTCCCGGTCATCCCGGGCTGCGTCGGACGCTCGCGCTCGCCGGATCGACGGCGAGCTTCCTGGTCTCCCTCGACGACGAACGCATCGTCGACCTCGAGGTCGAGATCGGCCTCGGACATCGCGGCTTCGAGAAAGAGGTCGAGAGCGGCCCCTGGCTGCGCGCGCTGCCCTACGTCGGTCGACTGGGCTACGCCGGGGGTCTGATCGCGGAGGTCGCCTTCTGCAGTGGGATCGAGGCGCTGGCCGCTCTGAAGCCGCCCGATCGCGCGGTCTGGCTGCGGATGCTGGGCTGTGAGCTCGCCCGCGCGACGGATCATTTCAGCCGGCTCGCCGCCGTCAGCGCGGCGGTGGCGCTGCCGGCCGCGGAGCAGTGCGCGCAGCAGGGAGCCCTGCAGGCGGCTCGACTGCTCGAGCGCGTCGTCGGAGGCGGACCCTTCACGAGCTGGGTCCGACCCGGGGGCGTACGCAGCGGGCTGCCCGCGGACTTCGAGGCGTGCTGGGCCGAGGGATCGAGAGCCCTCGAGGAGACTGTGGCGGCCTTCGATGCGGTGGGGGTCCGCAATCCGACCTGTGTCCAGCGCCTGCGCGACGTCGCGCCGCTCGCTGCGAAGGAGGCGCTCGCCTGGAGCGTCACCGGTCCCGCGCTTCGGGCCACGGGGGTCGCGATGGATCGACGCCGGGACCGTCCCTGCCTGGCATACGACTCGGTCGATTTCGACGTCCCGATCGGCGAGCGGGGCGACGGGTACGATCGGCTCCGCGTCGTGGTCGAGGAGATCCGCCAGAGCCTGCGGATCGCGGACCAGTCCGTGACGCTGCTGGGAGGTCTGGGAGCGGGCGCGCTCGCGGTGGAGGCGCTGGGCGCG
>CAYXLY010000455.1:0-3941 GCA_964466005.1 uncultured Spirochaetaceae bacterium
TCCCGTATTCGCGATGGGCGCGCGGACGACCATCGCGATTCGAAGTTTCGGCGCGTCCTCGGATCGGGGTCCGAGTAGCTCGAGCCAGGTGTCGGCGGTGTCGCTGGCAGCTGCTCGAGTCGTGTAGCGTTGCTCCACGTCCCGATGGGCTGCTCGTCCGATTCGGCGACGCAAGGCCGGATCTTCGACCAGGAGCTCGAGAGCACGGGCCCAGTCGTCGTCGGATTCGCAGAGGTAGCCGTTTCGACCGTCACGAATCGCATCGACGAAGCCGCCGACCCTGCTGGCGACCGTCGGGACGCCGAGGAGCCCCGCTTCGAAGTATTTCAGCTCGCTCTTGCCTTCGGTGAACTCGTTGTCGGACTCGAGGGGTGCGAGGTTGATGTCGACCGTGGCGTAGAGTTCGGGGAGCTCTTGCCATGGCATCAGGGGGATGCGATCGATCCGTTCGGAGAGCTCCGCGAGCTTCTCGGGAACCTTGATGTGACCGGCGAGGACGAGCCGGGTCGACCCATGCTTCTCCATCACGCTGCGAAGACCGGAGACGCACTCTGCGAAGTCCCTCTCGTGAGTCGGAGTTCCGCTCAGATAGGCGATGCGAATGGCGCGATCGTCCCTCGTACTCGATGCCTCGGCCGCAGAGGCGTCCTCGACCATCTGATCACTCGCACGGTTTCGGGATATGAAGGCTCGGGTTTCCAGCCTGGCCTCCAGAGATCGCTGCAGCCCGGGCGTGCTGACGAGTGCCTTGTCACATAGGAGCAGGCTGCGACGGTAACGTTGGACTCCATCGAGCCACAGAGCCCTTTCGGAGGGAGCCAGGTCGTCGAGCGCGGCGATCTGGCTCTCGATTTCTGGAGCGAATACCAGGTCGTCGGTATCGAAGACCACATGGACACCGAGCCGGCTGGCTTCGCTGACGAAGGTCTCGAACTCCGGAGTGTGCGGAACGCGATGCACGACCACGACCTGGTAGCCCTCCAGAAGTCGGGTCCACGGCATCGAGTCCGGGGGAAGAACGTCGACGGAATATCCTCGCAAACGCAGCATTTCAGCCTGGTGCTCGCACCGATAGCGATAGGCCCCACCGGGACAGCCGCTCACGAACGCGAAGGCCTTTCGAGGTGAGGCCGAGGCCGTGAGGAAGTCGAGAATCAGGAGTCTGCCTCTGGCGGCTCTGGCCGATTTGCCTCGAGAGAGGATTCGTCCCTGGTAGGACGTCTGTCCGATCGCCGGACTGACGCTCGCTCCCGGAGCGCCGTCGAGGGACTCGATCTCGAGGAGGAAGCGCCTGGATGCGGCGTCGGAGATCCTCTTTCGAAGCGCGAAGGTGCTCGATTCTCCGTCCCGGATCTGACCTCCCGTGAAGACCACTTCGTCGACCAGTCGCGCGGGACGCCATACGCCGAGGTCCTCCAGCAGGCGAACTCGAACCGAGCTTCGATTGGGTCGACCGTAGGTGAAGAAGCAGATGCCGAGACCGACGAGATCGGAAACCGGCGAGCGGAGCTTCTGTCGAAAGGGCTTTCCGGGGAGCAGCTCCTGCCACTCGGTCGGCTCCGGCGTTTCTGCCAGAGAAGTTCCGGTGGCTCGCCGCGCACTGCCGCCTCTCCATCCCCTCAGAGGCTTGGTGATCCTCCAGGATCGTGAAGACATCAACCGTCGTAGCACTTCTTCATGCGCCGCGAGCTCGGCCCGGGTTCGGTCGTGTTGCCCTTGGGCGTCCTGTAGCTCTTCCTCGAGTCGCGCGACATGCGTCTCGGCATCGACGCGGGCTCTCTCGGCGCGATCCAGCTCGGTCGCGAGTGCGGTTCGAGCCGCCTCGAGCTCTCGGGCGTGTCGCTCGCGAGACTCGATCTCGAGCGACTCCAATCGCTCCGACAGACTCCGGATGGTCTCTTCTCGAGCGAAGAGTCGCCGTCTCTCACGCTCCAGCTCTTCATTGTCGCGCGAGAGCGCCTCGAGTCGACGCTCGAGATCCTCGCTCATGGAGGCGGCCCGCGCTTCGAACTGTCGAGTGATGGTGTCTACGCGCTCGGACAGCTCGTCGCGCAGATCGGCGCTTCGTTCCAGGACACCGCGGAGGATCTGGAGTCGTTGCTCCGTGTCCTGGCGGGTGGTCGTCTCGAGCCGGAGCGCCTCCTCCAGATGCTTTTTCTCGGTCGCGAGCGTTCGGCTCGTCTCTTCCTCCTGGTCGACCCTCTCGCGGAGTCGATGAGCCTCGCTTCGCGCCAACTCTCCGAGGGAGGTGAAATGCCAGTCGGCCGCCGCCATCTCTTTGCGGACCCGGTCCAGGATCGCTTCTGACTCGGACGTGTCGAGCGTGCTGGAGATCTCGAACGCTCGCGTGAATTCTCCAATCCACGGAGCGATCTCGTCCCCCGCTCCGGAATCCGGCGACGGGGAGTGGTCCAGATCCCGGGAGACGAAGTGGTCGATTGCCTCCGCGGCGTCGGAGCCTGCTTCCGGGACGGGAAGCGAGATCCGTTGAGGGGCGTCGGCAAATGCCCGGCGCCAGTCGCTGACCACGTCTTCGAAATGAAGGACGAGCCGGGCTTCGTCGCGGGTTTCCAGCTCGGCAGCCAGATTGTGCCGCAGCCAGAGCAGCTCCGATTGCTGGATCGAGAGGCCGTTGCGCCGTGCGAGTGAAGCGGCGACCGACCGGGCGTTCCGTACGACCCACAAGAATCGGATCTCGCAATCGAGCTCACCCAGCACCTCCCGCCACAAGGGCAGGACCAGACAGAGGCGGGGGTCCTTGACGAGCAGGTCGGGAGATCTGGATAGCTCCTGCTCCAGGAGGGCGCGCAATGCATGCCCGATCTCGATGATCTCTGCGCGCCGGGTCCAATCTCTGGGAAGAGGATTCGGATCGTCCCATGATCTGCCCAGTACGGACAGGACCTGATCGTTGAGCTCGCTCAATCCGGCGTGCTCCCAGAAGCCGCGCGGATTGTCCGGTTGGGGGGGGCGGAGATTGTCTCCGATCTCGACTCCCATCAGGTTCGCGATGCGTGCGACGCAGGAAGTTCCGCTTCGGTGCATGCCGAGTACCAGGAGCGCGCGGCGCCGCGGTCTTACGGACATCTGTCGGGAGCTCCTTCGAAGAGGACGAGGACCACGAAGCCCGATCTGAAGCGAATGGACTCCGCAATCCGACGGACGCAGCCCTGCGGGCGGTAGGCTAGACGATCACCGAAATCCTGGTAAGCCTTCGATCTCGCGCGGACTGGCGTCCGTAGCCGAGCCGACGTGTCACGGCTGCAGGCACTCGGCTCTCGAGATCGGAGCACGGGCGCGCAGAGAGGCATCGAGGTGGTTCGCTGCTACATTGGCGCAGCGCTCAGTCAATAAGCTCCCGGCCGACGAGAATTGCGATCGCACCCTTCAGGCGTGGCTCTGCCCGGCTCCGGAGCGCTCGGCTCCACGCCGAGATCCCTCAAGGGACCGTGCTGGACGGAAGTCGGTCGGGTCGATCCTTCCGAGCGGTTCCTGCTATCGTGGAGAAGCTTCTCGTGCGATGGATCGTCCCGCTCTTCAAGCCGTGGACCGCACGGGTGTAGGCCCCGCAATTGCAGAACCCGATCCGTTTCGTGAGCCAGAGAATCAAGCTCCTGATCCGCTATCGGGAGCTCCTGGGGCTGCTCGTGAGACAGAGCCTGGCCCTCCGTTATCGGCACACGATCCTGGGGTTTTTCTGGTCCCTGCTCAGCCCGGTGGCCACGATGGCCATCATGGCAGTGGTATTCCATTTCATCATCCGGATCGACATGGCCAACTACACGGTCTTTCTCTTCTCGGCGATGTTGCCTTGGAGCTTCTTCGCAGCGACCCTGGCCGAGTCGTCGATTTCGATCCTCCACAAGCAGGATCTGATTACACGGCAACCGATTCCCAAGCTCGTGCTTCCATTGTCCATGGCGAGCGCCAATCTGGTCAAC
>CAYXLY010000456.1:0-3929 GCA_964466005.1 uncultured Spirochaetaceae bacterium
CCCCGCTTCTTCGACGTTCCTCCGCTCTTCTCCCTCCTTCGCCCCCCCCTCCTCGTGCTTCCCCTCCTTCCCTCGGCAGCCGGTCGCGGACCCCCTGCAATCGGTCTGACCGCTCCGCCGCGCTAGCCTCGCACCCTCCAGGCCCGCCTGCGGATATCCTCCCTTGGGGAAGAGGTGAACCGGAGGCCAGGCCGCCTCGAATCCCGGGGATTCGCCGGAGCGGTGCGCCGGAGGCGCTGCGCCCGAGGCGACGCGCCCGAGCGGGAGGGACAGGATTGCCGAGCCCGAAGAAGCGCCAGTGGCTCCCCGAATCGATTCGCCCGGGAAGCCCGCACGGCTCGGCACACGGACTCTCTCGCGGCCTCTCGGCAGCCCAGCAGGTCTCGCTCTCCTTCGTCGGCCTGATCGCGGTCGGCATGCTCGGATTCCGGCTCGTCCCGGGGCTCGCGGTGGGAGCCCCGCTCGGGTGGCTCGACGCGCTCTTCATGGCGACGAGCGCCGTCTGCGTGACGGGCCTCTCGATCCTCGACGTCTCGCGGGATCTCTCCTTCTGGGGTCAGCTCTGGCTGCTGGGGCTCATCCAGGCCGGCGCGCTCGGCATCCTGACCCTGGCCGGGCTCGTCCTCTCGCTGGCGGGACGGCGCATGGGGCTCGAGGCCGAGGAGGCGGCGCGCGGTCCGGGCAGCGCGCTGGGTCCCGGCGCCGCCCGGCGGATCCTCCGCGCCGCCGTCCTCTTCACCTTCGCCATCGAGGCGGTCGGAGCCGGGCTGCTCTGGCTCCTCTGGCACGACGCGGGCGTCGGAGCGGTCGCCGGCGCCGGAGCCGTCGGAGCCGGAGCCGTCGGCGGAGCAGGCGGAGCGGCGGCAGCGGCAGCGGCAGCGGACGGCGCCGGCGGGCTCTTCGGGTCCGGGACGGATCCGGGCCCGGGCCAGCTCGTCTGGATCGCCGTCTTCCACAGCGTCTCGGCCTTCTGCAACGCGGGCTTCTCGCTCTTCAGCGACTCCCTGGTCGGCTTCCAGACGAGGCCGGCGCTCCTCTCGACGCTGGCTGCGCTCATCGTGGTCGGCGGACTGGGCTTTCCCGTGATCGTCGATCTCCAGGAGCAGCTCCAGGGGCGGCTTCGAGGGAAGCGCCCCCGGATCCGACTGCATACCCGGCTCGTGCTCGGCGCGACCGCGTTCGTCCTCGTCGGCTCGACGGGGCTCTATCTCGTCTGCGAATGGAGCGGGACGCTCTCGGAGCTCGGGCTCCTCGACCGCCTCGTCAATGCCCTCTTCATGGCGGTCACCGCACGCACGGCGGGCTTCAACACCGTCGACTACGACGCGCTCTCCAATGCCGGCATCTTCCTCACGGTCGCGCTCATGTGGATCGGCGGCGCTCCGGCCTCGGTCGCGGGCGGCGTCAAGATCACGACGGTGGCGCTGCTGGCGCTGCTCCTGATCTCCCGGCTGCGCGGCACGGAGCATACGTCGCTGGCCGGCCGCACCGTCCCGAAGGAGACGGTGCAGCGCGCGGCGGGGCTCGCCGCAGGCGCCGTCTTCCTGATGGCGGCCCTGCTTCTCGTCCTGCTGATGCTCGAGCCCGCAGGCCTCTCCGGAGCCCCCGGCGACCGCCTCCAGCTCGTACGGCTCGTCTTCGAGCTTCAGAGTGCCTTCAGTACCGTCGGCCTCTCGATGGGCCCGACGACGGCCGAGCTCACGCCCGGCGCCCGCCTGCTGATGGTCGCGACGATGCTGCTCGGCCGGCTCGGACCGCTCGTGGTCCTCGCCGCGATGGCCGATCGGCTGCGGGAGCGCGTCGACTTCCGCCATGCGCACGAAGACGTGCTCGTCGGATGAGTCGCGAGCGCGGCCCGGGTCCGATCGGCTCGGGATGGGGCTGCGACGAGACCTCGATCGACCTGGATGGGGCCTCGCTGGGGCCTCGCTGGAGGAGCCTCGATGAGAACGGATACGCGATGAAGCGGGCGGCACCATCAGCCCGGGAGGAAGCGAGATGAGGGTATTGGTGATCGGTCTCGGCGCCTTCGGCGTCTGGTACTCGAAGACCATGCGGGAGCTGGGCCACGAGGTGATCGCCATCGACCAGGACGAGACCCTCGTCGACCGACACGTCGACACGGTCTCCCGCGGCGTGGTCGGCGACGCGACCGACCGCGCGCTGCTGGAGCGCATCATCGGCTCGCACCTCGACGCCGCCGTGATCGCGGCGGGTGAGGATCTGGCGGCGACGATCCTGGCCTTCATGGCGCTGAGAGAGCTCGGCGTCGAGCAGATCTACGCGAAGGCGCACTCGGTCGAGGCGGCCCGTGCCCTCGAGCAGCTCGGCGTGACCGAGGCCGTCTTCCCGGAGCTCGAGTCGGGCGCTCGCCTCGCCCACCGCATGCTCTCGAAATCCATTCTCGAGTACACGGCCATCGGGGAGGGCGTCTCGATCCAGGAGATCTCCGTCCCGAAGAGCTGGGAGGGTCGCTCGATCCTCCAGATCGAGCCGCGCGAGGCGCACGGGCTGCAGATCGTCGCAGTCCGCGACTCGCTGACGGGAGAGCTGGCCCTCCCGCCCGATCCGGCCCAGGTCCTCACACCCTCGCACTCGCTCCTGATCGCCGGCCAGGACGAGAAGCTCGAGCGGATCACCTCGGCCGAGGATTCGAAGGAGAAGGGCTGACGCGAGAGCGGAGGGCAGTCGCCCGCCCGGGCGAGGGCGACTGCCCGGGCGCGCGCGAGCGGCGCGATCACCCGGGCAGTCGACTCAGCGGCTGGCGCGGCGGCGGGCCGTCGAGAGACCCGCTAGGCCCAGGCCCAGCAGCAGCGCCGTCCCCGGCTCGGGCACGACCTGCACGTCCATCGCCACCGTCTCGACGCCGAAGCCGCCGGCGCTGCTCACCTGGATGGCGAAGTTGTACTCGCCCAGCGCGTTCGGGTCGAAGCTGCCGGCGGGCGCGTCGACGAAGGGCGGCGCATCGACCGAAAGGAAGTTGAAGAGGAGGTTCTGCGAGCTCTCTTCGAGGGTCGACGTCGGGCCACCGCCCAGCCCCGCGAGCAGCGAGGCCGTGAGATCGATCCGACCGAGAGTGCCGAGCGCGTTGTCCTCGACCGGATCGAAGTCGTAGAAGATGTCGATCTGGTAGTCGGTGAGGACGGGCGTCGCTCCGTTCAGGCCCTCGACCCGGACGAACGAGTTGAAGTTCCAGAGCGCGCCCTCGGTCGTGCTCTCGCCGCTGCCGCCGAAGTTGCTGCCCGGCGTCGCGAAGTAGGTGCCCGCCCCGTCGTTGGTGAGCGGCGGGTTCGAGAAGCGCTGCGTCGCGCTCAGTGCCACGGTGATCAGGTTGTCGCCGTCGACGAACTGGGAGGCGACGGCCACCTCGTCGTTCGGGATGCCGGTTCCACCGAAGGTCGCTTCGTCGAGCGGGCCGAAGAAGTCGAAGATCGGAACCGCGCGCGCCTCGGCGGCGGCCAGCGAGAGCGAGAGGATCGAGACGATCGTGAGCAGGAGCTTTTGCATTGGACTGAGTTCCCTTCCCGGATGCCGCCGCGCGCCGTCAGCCGTCAGTGCGCGGGGCTTGCGTTCAGACCAGGGAAGAGAGCCCGGAGGCTCGAAGAGCCCCCAGGCCGACCTTCCCAGGTTGCGCCCACCCTATCATTGCCAGGCAGGGAGAGGGAAGAAGAAAAGGAGGCGCGGAGCGGGCGACGGTGAAGAGTCGGTGACGCGCCCGCGCAGGCGTGTCCGAATCGGCGCACTGTGAGGCGAGAAGTCTCGGCCTAGAGGCCATCTCATGAATCCCGACCGAGCGAGGTGCGTGGCTTCGGCCCGAGATCAAGGCGCGAAATCGCAGGCGTAGCCGTAGCTACTTCAAGATTTCGCAACGCAGAGATCGGGCCGAAGACGCGTGCATCGCGACCGAGGGGTTCATGAGATGGCCTCTA
>CAYXLY010000457.1:0-3927 GCA_964466005.1 uncultured Spirochaetaceae bacterium
CGGCGCATTCCTCGAGACGGTCGCGAGCCGGGCTCCCGATCTCCGACTGGTCTGCTTCGACCTTCCGCCGGTCGCCGAGCTCGCGCAGGAGCGTTTCTCCCGGCGCGGGCTCTCGCATCGAGCGACGGCGGTCGGGGGCGACTTCCACTCCGACCCGCTTCCCGAAGGCGCCGATGTCGTCTCGCTCGTTCGCATCATCTGCGACCAGGACGACGACGAGGCGCTCGCGCTCCTTCGCGCCGTCCGACATGCGATGTCGCCAGACGCCGTCCTGCTGCTGGCCGAGTCGATGGCCGAGACGGAGGGGGCGGAGCCGATCGGCGACGCCTACTTCGGACTCTATCTGCTCGCCATGGGATCCGGCCGCGCGCGGAGCGCGACCGAGCTGCGAGAGCTCGTCCAGGCGGCGGGGTTCCGGGACGTCCGGATCGTGCCGACCCGGATGCCCCTTCAGGCCGGCCTGCTGGTCGCGCGCTCTTGAGCGGGCGGGTCTTGCGGCGCCTCCCTCTCCCCGGCGCGCCGCGTCCCCCGGCGTCCCGCGTCCCCCGGCGCGCCGCGTCAGCCGGCGAGGTCGTCGACCTCCTCGGAGAGGGCCAGCCCGGGCTTCATCCGCTGCAGCAGCTTCGGCAGGGCCACGCGAAACCAGGGCGTATAGCGCTCGGGCCTCGACTCGACGTCCGCGAGCAGGAGGTCCGGATCCCGCCACTCGATGGCCTCGATCTCGTCCGGATCGGGTCTCGGCTCGACCGATAGCCGACCCAGGAGCACGTGATCGTACTCGCGCTCGGTGAACGCCGAGGCAGCGTCTTCCGCGGAGTAGATGAAGCAGAAGACCGGCCGAAGGGAGGCATCGACGCCCAGCTCCTCCCGGACGCGCCGACGCGCCGCGTCGATCACCTCTTCTCCAGGCCGGGGGTGGCTACAGCAGGCGTTGGTCCAGAGGGAGGGAAAATGATATTTCGAAGCCGACCGGCGCTGCAGGAGGAGTCGACCCCGACCATCGACGAGGAAGACCGAGAATGCCCGGTGGAGTCGTCCGCCGTCGCGATGGGCCGCGAGCTTCTCGGCCGTCCCGATCTCGCGATCCTGGTCGTCGACGAGGATCACCGACTCTCGAGCGACGACCTCGCCGATGGCGCCCTCACCGATCACTTCACGGGACGACCTCCCGCGACCCGGCGCGACTCCCCGATCCGCCTGAGAGGCCATCGCCTCCTCCGATGCGTCTTCCGATGTGTCTCCGACGCGTCCCCGACGCGCCCCGAGCCCGAAGCGGAAGCGGTCCCCAAGCGGAGACTAGCTCGCGGGAGTCCGAGCGCCTCTGGCCGCCCGGAGCGGCGAGAGGACCACGAGCCCGGGCAGAGCGGCTCCGGTGCCGACGCTCGACACCGCAGGACGACGGGGTAGCCTCTCCCGAGGCGAGCCGAAGGCCTCACGCTGTCCGCTCGCGGCGACCTCGTGGGCTCGAGGAGCGGGGCGGGCGGGGCGGGCGGAGAGCGAGCGTATGTCCGAGCGGCGGATCGCAGTGGTGGGAGCGGGGCTGGGAGGTCTCGCGGCGGCCCTGCGACTCCAGGCGGCGGGCCTTCGCACGACGCTCTTCGAGGCCAGGGATCAGCCGGGGGGCCGGGCCTCCGTCCATCGCGAGGCCGGCTTCACCTTCGACGCGGGCCCGACGGTGATCACGGCCCCCTCCTGCCTCGAAGAGCTCTTCATGGCGTCCGGCAAGCCGCTCTCGGCCTTCGTGGACCTGATCCCCAATCACCCCTTCTATCGCATCCTCTGGAGCGACGGGCAGGCATTCGACTACGACGGCGACCCGGAGCGCCTGCTCGCCGAGATCGAGCGGCTCTCGCCATCGGATCTGGAGGGCTACGAACGCTTCTACCGACATAGCGAAAGAGCATTCGATGCCGGCTATCGCGGGCTGGTCGCCCGGCCCTTCCTGCGGCTCCGGGACATGCTGCGGGTCGTGCCCGACCTCGCGAGACTGCGCGCGGACCGCTCGGTCCATCGCACGGTCTCACGCTTCGTCCGCGACGAGCGACTCCGACAGGTGCTGAGCTTCCACTCCCTGCTGATCGGCGGACATCCCTTCGAGACGAGCTCCCTCTATACCTTGATCCACTTCCTCGAGCGGAACGAGGGCGTCTTCTTCGAGCGGGGCGGCACGGGTGCCCTGGTCGAGGCGATGGCGCGCCATTTCGTCGACCTCGGCGGCGAGCTGCGCCTCTCCACGCCGGTGCGCCGGATCCGGATCGAGGCGGGAGGAGGCCATCGTCTGCAGACCGATGCCGAGGACCGGCGCTTCGACGCGGTCGTCTCCAACGCCGACGTCCATCATACCTATGCATCCCTCTATGCGGACGAGCCCATGGCGCGGCGGCGGGCGAGGCGTCTCGAAAAGATGCAGTGGTCGATGTCGCTCTTCCTCGTCTACTTCGGCGTCGATCGGCGCTACGAGGGTCTCGCTCATCATACGGTCGTGCTCGGGCCCCGCTATCGCGAGCTCCTCGACGAGGTCTTCCACGGCCATTCGCTCCCGGAGGATTTCAGCCTCTATCTCCACGCGCCCACCGTGTCCGACCCCTCCCTGGCGCCGGAGGGATGCGAGTGCTTCTACGTGCTCAGCCCCGTTCCCCACCTCGGCCACGCAGCGATCGACTGGGAGAGCGAGGCTCCGCGCTATGCGGACCGGATCCTCGCCTCGCTGGAGCGCTTCCTCCCGGACCTTCGAAGACACGTCGTCGTCCAGCGGACCTTCACGCCGCTGGACTTCCAGCGCGAGCTCGCGGCCCATCACGGATCGGCCTTCTCCCTCGCCCCGACCCTCGCGCAAAGCGCCTGGTTCCGGCCGCATAATCGCGACGGACGCCTCCCCGGCCTCTATCTGGTCGGCGCGGGAACGCATCCGGGGGCAGGGGTGCCCGGCGTCGTCAACTCGGCGAAGGCGACCGTGACGACCCTGCTCGAGGATCTCGGGCATGGATGATCCGTGGCGCGAGTGCAGACGGACGATCGCTCATCACTCGAAGAGCTTCGATCTCGCCTCCCGGCTCTTTCCCGGCGAGCGTCGCAACGAGGTCGCGGCCCTCTACGGCTGGTGTCGCGCCTGCGACGACGCGATCGACCTGAGTCCGCCGAGCGAGCACGGCACCGCCGCGAAGGCCCTCCACGCCAAGCTGCTCGAGATCTACGACGGCGTGCCCCAGGAGGACGCCGTGCTCTCCTGCTTCCAGCAGGTCGTGGCGCGACGTCGGATCCCCGACTATCCGCTCGAGTTCCTTCGCGGCATGGCCATGGACGTCGAGGAGGCGGACTACGAGAGCCTGGAGGACCTGCTCGTCTACTGCTGGCGCGTCGCCGGAACGGTCGGCCTCATGATGTGTCACGTGATGGGCGTATCCGACGAGAATGCCGCCCGGCATGCCGCGCATCTGGGGATCGCCATGCAGCTCACCAACATCGCCCGGGACGTCCGTGAGGATCGATTACGCGGCCGCGTCTACCTGCCCGCCGATCTCCTCGGTCAGACCGCCGGGGAGTGGCTGCAGAGCCCGGCGAGTGCGACGGCGGAGGGGGCGGGAGCGGGGAGTGCAGGACGGGAGGCGACGCCCGAAGGCGTCCGTCAGGCCGTCCGTCGCCTGCTCCAGGAGGCGGACCGCTACTACGCGTCCGCCGATGGGGGCATGAGGTATCTCGATCCCCGCTCCGCTCTGGCGGTGCGCACCGCCCGGCTCGTCTATGCGGAGATCGGGCGGGAGATCGAGAGGCGCGGCTTCGACGTGATGCGCGGTCGGACGAGCGTCTCGCGGTCGCGTAAGCTCCGACTGACCTTCCGTGCGCTGCGCCGTTTCGCGAGCGAAGGCAGGCTGCGGTCGTCGAGGCCGCCCCGCGGGTCGCCGTCGGGACGCTCGTGGTCGTCTAGCT
>CAYXLY010000458.1:0-3909 GCA_964466005.1 uncultured Spirochaetaceae bacterium
GGGCACCGCGGGCTCGAGCCTGAAGAGCCCCGCGCGACAGAGCGCGACCGCGCCGCTCCGACCGATCGCCTCGAGATCCGAGCAGGACGAGGTCCCCAGCGGACTCGCCGCCCGACGGAAGGGGCCGACCAGGCTCTGCGCCTCGAGAAGTCCATGATCGGTCGCGAGCCAGACCCGGTCGGCTGCCCAGCCGAGTCGACGGATGCGCGCCCCCGGCGGCATCGTCGGGCGCTCGGATCGCCAGGCAGAGGACGTCGAGTCCTCCTCCCCTTCCGCCAGGGAGCGCCAGGCGAGCAGATCCTCGAAGACGAGGAAGAGCCGCTGGCCTGCCGGGTCGAGGACGAGATCCGTCGGCACCCGCTCGTCGGTCGGTCGAGGGAGATCGATGCGGCGCGCGTCGATCACCCGCAGACCCGTCTCGCGCACGAGACCGCGAAGCTCCCAGAGACGCCCGGTCCCGTAGAGCCAAGCCCGCGCGTGCCGCATCCGCGGCAGCCCGCCGGTGGCTCGCGTCCGACGGTCGAGCTCCACGGGCCGCAGGGCCACGCGGGTCACCGCCGCGGCCGGGCCCGCCACGGACAGCGCCTGGAAGATGCGCCCATCCGAGGACCAGTAGGCGCCGGCCTCGGTCGCGAGCAGCAGATTGCCGCCGGCGGCGACCAGTCGGTGGATCTCGTCCGCGTTCTCTCCGCCTCCGAGCGGACGGGGCTCCGGACGGCCGGTCTTCATCCAACGGAAGAGCCCGCGCTCGGTCCCGATCCAGAGCGTCTGCTCGTGATCGAAGACGAGATCCCGGACGGAAGGCAGATCCGCCCGCTCGCGCCGATCCCCCTGCCACCAGGTCACCCCGCTCGCATCGCCGATCGCGAGAGAGCGCCCTCCCTCCGAGCGGGCCAGGGCCTGCGGCGGCTCGCGACGCACGCCGAAGGTCCCCACGGCACGCCAGGCGGGCTCGCTGGCCGCGTCCCGCATCGCTCGGGCCGATCCAGCGAGCCCCACGATCAACAGCAGCCCGACCAGCCACCGCCGCCGGTCGACCTCCGACCGGGCCCGCCGCGCGACCGTCCTCGGCGGCGGCTGCCCGCCGGTCCGCGGTCGGGGAGGGGATACGTGCGCGGACGGGAGACGAGACACGGGAATCCACGGAGACTGCGGCCGCGACTCCGGCGGGAAGAGGAGCCCTCGCTGCCTCCCCGTTCGCAGCCCCGACGTCTCCGGCTCCTGGCTCATGACGCCGAGCCACCGCAAGCCTCGTGCCCACGACCAGAGGCCCCATCACGGGCTCCCCGACACGTGAGCCGTCACTCAGGCAGCGCCGCTCCGCTCCGCGGACCGGGCGTGAACGCGAGGAGTGTCGGGGGTGTATCCGAGCGGTCGCGCGAGAGCCCCGGACGGCGCGCTTGACGGCGACCGGCCCGTCCCGAAGAATCGCCGGCGATGAGGATCCTGCGACCCCCGCTCCGCTCTCGCAGAGCGCCTGCGATGCACGCGAGGCCCCGGCTGCGACCGGCGCTCGTCGGCTCCGCCGCCCGCATCCGGGTCGCGGTGATCGCCGGAGCGCTCGCGAGCGCACTGCTCGGCTGTGCCGTCGGAGCATCCTTCGAGCGCGACCGACATCCCCAGACCGAGGCCGACCGGGCCCAGACCGAGGCCGACCGGGCGGCGCGGATCACCGCGCTGCGAGCCGCGATCGAGCAGGATCACGCCAAGCTGAAGATCCTCGTCAGTACGGCGAGAGAGGGATCCGGGCCGCCCCTCCATGAGGATCCCGAGCTCCGTGCGATCGCTCGTCGCCTCGGCCCGCACGAGGACGAGCTCGAGCTGCTGCTCGCGCGGCGTGACGCCGCGGAGTCGGCCAGGGTCGTGCGATGACGTCCTGCTGCGACCCATGACCCGCGCCGCCCCGGAGAGGGAGTCGTCCGAAGGGGACTCCGTCCCGTCGGGACACATCGCCGTCCTGGCGGGTGGCGTCGGCGCTGCACGCTTCCTGAGAGGCGTGGTTCGCGCCGTCCCCCCGGAGCGGGTCACCGCGATCGTCAACACGGGAGACGACCGGCTCTTCTATGGCGTCCACGTATCGCCGGACCTCGACATCGTGACCCATACCCTGGCCGGGCGGGTCGATCCCGAGCGCGGCTTCGGCCTGGCCGGCGATCGTTTCGAGCTCGTCGACCGACTGGCCGCACTCGGCCACGAGACCTGGTTCCGACTGGGCGACGCCGACTACGCCCAATGTCTGCATCGAACCCTTCGGCTCGCGGAAGGCGCCGGGCTCGACGAGATCACCGACGAGCTGCGTCGCGAGCAGGGTCTGGCCCTGCGGATCCTGCCCATGTCGAATGATCCCTGCCCGACCCTCATCGAGCTGTCCGGCCAGAGGCGGGTCCACTTCGAGGAGTACCTCGTCCGCGACAAGGCCCCTGCGGACGTCACGGGCATCGACCTCTCGGCCGCCGCCGCGGCCGCTCCCGCCCCGGGCGTCGTCGAGGCCATCGAGCGGGCCGACCTCGTGCTCGTCAGTCCCAGCAATCCCGTCGTCTCGATCGGTCCGATCCTGGCGATTCCGGAGATCCGGAAGGCCCTGGAGCGAAGGACCGCCCCGGTGGTCGCGATCTCTCCGATCGTCGGCGGCGCCCCCATCAAGGGGCCCGCCCACACCCTGCTGCGCGCGATCGACGTGGCGGTCTCCGCCCTCGGCGTGGCCCGCCTCTACCGCGACTGGATCGACGGCTTCGTCTTCGACGAGCGGGATCGCGGTCTGCGCTCGGAGATCGAAGCGCTCGGACTCGACGTGCGGGTGCTCGATACGATCATGGTCGACGCCGCGCTCGCCGAGCAGGTCGCGCGGGCCGCGCTCGAGCTCGGCGAGGCGCTTCGATGACGACGGCCCTGATCCCGGTCAAGGGGCTCGAGCAGAGCAAGTCCCGACTCCTCTCCCATCTCTCGGATGCGCGTCGGGAGGCCCTCACGCTGGCGATGCTCGAGGACCTGATCGACGCGCTCGATCGCACGCCGGGCATCGACCGCATCGCCGTCGCGACTCCCGATCCGATCGTGGCGGAGCACGCCGCGGCGGCGGGGGCAGAGATCCTGATGCGTCCCGAGCCGGGATTGAACGCCGCCCTCGAGGACGCGAGGACGCGACTGGAGCACGATGCCGGGAGCGGCCTCCTGATCGTGCTCGGAGACGTCGCGGGGGCGCTCCCCGAGGACTTCGCGAGGCTGCTCGGCGAGGCCGATCGCAGCGGCGGTCGCGGCGTCTGGCTCGCTCCCTCTTCGGACGGAGGCACCTCGGCCCTGCTCCAGAGACCGCCTGACCTGATTCCCTGTCGCTTCGGACCGGACAGCGCCAAGCGCCATCGCGAGGCCGCCGAGGCGATCGGCGTCCGGTTCTCCGAGCTGCCCCTGCCCTCGCTGGCCATCGATCTGGATCGGCCCGAGGACCTCGAGGCCTTCCTGGCCCAGCCGGGCGGAGGCCCCCGGACGCGAGCGCTTCTCGAGTCCCTCCTGGACCGCGACCGGAGTCCCGCATCCGATGCCTGAGATCCCTCCGTCCATCCGGCTCGTCCCGCTGACCGGGCTGCCGGAGATCGAGCCGGGCCACGACCTCGCTGCCTCGCTGCGTCGGGCCGCGCAGGCGGCCGGCGCGGTCCTGGCCGGCAACATCCTCGTGGTCTGCCAGAAGGTGGTCTCCAAGGCCGAGGGCCGGCTCGTCGCGTTGAGCGACGTCGAGCCAGGTGCCGAGGCCCGGCAGATCGCGGCGGAGCACGACCGGGACCCCCGCCAGGTCGAGATCGTGCTGCGCGAGAGTCGACGCATCGTGCGTCGCGGACACGGCGTCCTGATCACCGAGACCCACCACGGCTTCGTCTGCGCCAACGCCGGGGTCGACCTGTCCAATGCGCCCGG
>CAYXLY010000459.1:0-3850 GCA_964466005.1 uncultured Spirochaetaceae bacterium
AGGCCTTCGGGTGCTTTCCCAGGGCCTCTGCGAACGTCGAGCCCGACTCGACGTCCGACTTCACCGCGCGCAGGATCCCCTTGAAGGTCGGGTTCTCCTGCTGATCACCCAGGATCTGGAGGCACTGAACGAGCGGCAGGCCGGCATCCACCATCACCGCGAACTGGCGCGTGAAGATCACCAGGTCCTTGATCGTCACCTTCGGCGCGAGGAAGGGGAAGATCTCGGCGATGTCCTTCGGCTTCTGCTTCACCTTGGCGGGCACGAGGCCCATGTTCTTCAGATGCAGCGCGACCGCATCCGCGTTGGCGGCCTCCAGCTCACCCGACTTCTTGTCGCCCGAACGCGTCTTGGCGTTCCAGAGATAGATCGGCATCGCTCATTCTCCCCCGGATCGCGCGGCCGAGCCGTCCGATCCGATCGAATCCGTTCCCGAGGCTCATGCTCCGGCTGGAGATCGCCCACCCGCCGCACGCCGGGCTCCCGGCCCCTGATTGACCAGCTGCATCAGCTCGTCGACGTCGGGACTGCGGCCCTTCGCCACCTCGGGGTCGACGAGCCGTCGGGTCACGAGATCGGCGAGGCTCTGATTCATCGTCTGCATCCCGGACTTGCCCTGGCCCATCTGCATCGAGGAGTAGATCTGATGGATCTTGTCGTCCCGCATCAGCGCCCGAATGGCGGAGTTCGGCACCATCACCTCGAGGGCGAGGGCGCGTCCCGGGCCGTTGGCCTTCGGCAGGAGGGTCTGGCACATCACCGCCTCCAGCACGAAGGAGAGCTGCTGCCGGATCTGCGATTGCTGATAGGGTGGAAACACGTCCACGATCCGGTTGATCGTCTGCACCGCCGAGTTCGTGTGCAGCGTCGCGAAGGCGAGATGGCCCGTCTCCGCGACCGTGAGCGCCGCTTCGATCGTCTCCAGGTCCCGCAGCTCGCCGATCAGCACCACGTCGGGGTCCTGCCGGAGGATGTACTTGAGAGCCGCTTTGAAGGAGCTCGTATCGGCGCCGATCTCCCGCTGGTTCACGATGCACCCCTTGTGGGGATGCAGGTACTCGATCGGATCCTCGATCGTCACGATGTGCTCGTTCCGGTCCTGATTGATCTGATCCATGATGCTCGCGAGCGTCGTCGACTTGCCCGAGCCCGTCGGACCGGTCACGAGGATCAAGCCTCTCGGCTTCTTCGCCAGGACGTCGACGACCGGAGGCAATCCGAGCTCGTCGAAGGTCAGGATCTTGAACGGAATCGCGCGGAAGGCCCCGGCCACGTTCCCTCGCTGAACGAAGACGTTGCCCCGGAAGCGCGAGAGCTTCTGGACGCTGAAGGACAGGTCGAGCTCGTTGGTCTCCTCGAAGCGATGCTTCTGCGCGTCGGTCAGCACGGAGTAGCAGAGCTGCTTCGTCTCCTGGGGCGAGAGGGGGGGCATCTTGAGCGGATGCAGCTTCCCGTCGATCCGGAGCTGGGGCGGCGAGCCCGTGGTGACATGAAGGTCGCTCGCGCCCTTCTCGATCATCGCCTTCAGGAGCTGATGCATGTTGGCCAAGACTGGGGATTCCTTCCTGATTGCCGGCGTGAGCGCCTAGACGCCGTCTGCGCTACTGACTCGGAAGACCTCCGAGAGCGTGGTCACGCCCTCGAGCATCTTGTTGAGCGAGCTCCGACGCAGCGTGCACATGCCGCCGCGAATGGCTTCCCGCTTGATCTCGGCGCCCGAGGCGCCGTTGAGCACGAACTCCTTCAGCTGGTCGGTCATCACCATCACCTCGTAGATGGCGACCCGGCCCTTGAAGCCCGTATCCGAGCAGTTTCCGCAGCCCTGCCCTCGCATCGGCTTGAAGGAGCGCGCCTCCTCCTCCGACATGCCGGCGTCGACCATCTGCTCGACGGTCACCTCGGGATCCTCCGCCACGCACTCCGGACAGATCCGGCGGGCGAGTCGCTGCGCCACGATGCAGTTCACGGCCGAGGCGACGAGGAAGGGCTCGATCCCCATGTTCAGGAGCCGGTTGATCGTGGACGGCGCATCGTTCGTGTGCAGGGTCGAGAGGACCATGTGACCCGTGAGCGCCGCCTTGACGGAGATCTCCGCCGTCTCGAAGTCGCGGATCTCACCGACCATGATGATGTCCGGGTCCTGACGGAGAAAGGAGCGGAGGGCCGCGGCGAAGTTCAGCCCGATGTCCTCGTGCATCTGGACCTGATTGATGCCGCCTAGGTTGAACTCGACCGGGTCCTCCGCCGTCGAGAGGTTCTCGCTGGTCTGGTTGAGCTCGGAGAGCGCGGAGTAGAGGGTCGTCGTCTTGCCCGAGCCGGTGGGGCCGGTGACGAGGACCATGCCGAAGGGCTGGTGGATCGACTTCTGGAAGTCGTCGAGCTGGCCCTGCTCGAAGCCCAGCTTCGTCATGTCCAGCTGGAGGTTGCTCTTGTCCAGCAGGCGCAGGACGATCTTCTCGCCGAACAGCGTGGGCAGGACCGAGACGCGGAAATCCATCTCGCGTCCCTTGCCCAGCTTGAGCTTGATGCGGCCGTCCTGGGGCAGGCGACGCTCGGCGATGTCCAGCTCCGACATGATCTTGATGCGTGACGTGAGGGCGTTCTTGAGCTTGAGCGGCGGCTTCATGACCTCGTAGAGGACGCCGTCGATGCGGTATCGGACGCGGAACGACTTCTCGTAGGGCTCGACGTGGATGTCCGAGGCGTTCTTCTTGATGGCATCGGTGAGGATCAGGTTCACCAGCTTGACGACGGGTGCGTCCTCGGCCTCCTTCAGCAGCGTGCCCGAATCGTCGTCTTCCTCGCCGGAGACGAAGTCGATGCCCTCGTCGTCGAAGTCCGCCATGACGTCCTCGAGGAGGTCCTCCTCGGGCTCGGCATAGTAGATCTCGATCGCCTTGCGGATGGCCTCCTCCGAGGCGACCACGGGCTGGATGTTGTATCCGGTCAGGAACTTGATGTCGTCCAACGCGAAGATGTTCGACGGGTCGGCGGTCGCGAGGATCAGCGTCGAGCCGGCTCGATTGACCGGGACCACGTTGTGCTTGTTGGCGACGTCCTCGGGAATCAGGGCGAGCACCTCGGGCTCGATCTGGAAGTCGTCCAGGTCGATCGAGGGCACGCCGTATTGCTTCGCCACGAACTCGGTGAGCTCGTTCTCGTCCATGAAGCCCAGGGCGGTGATCTGGGCGCCGAGGCGCTTGCCCTTGGTGGCGGCCTCCTCGCGAGCCTTGAGCAACTGCTCCGACGAGAGCAGATTCTCCTTGACCAGCAGCTCTCCGATGCGCTCGTTCAACGGAACCCCTCCCCCGGCGGCGGCCTCGCGCGCGCATGACGGCGTGCTCGAAGGGCCTCCGGGCTTCTTCGCGGATGTCCTGCGCGCTGCAAAACAAACGCAATCCCGCTGAGTTATCGGCGAGGGATCCGACGAACTTGACCCCTCCGCGCGGACGGGTTCGGACGGACGCCGGGAGCCGGAGCGCCGCTCGATGTCCGGGGCGCCACAGGGGCTGGAATCCCGACCCCCGGGCCGAGCGGAGCGGTGACACGGCTCGCGAAGAGGGACCGCTCGCGCGCTCGCGACTCGTCGGAGAAGCGGCCGGAAAACGGGGACTTCGAGGCGATCCAGGCCGGGGGACCCGCAGGCCGTGGCGAGCGCCGGGGGGGCGGCGCCCTCGCCCGGGCGTGCCTCAGAGCCCGAGTCGCGTGCGGGCCTCGCGGACGTCGCGGCCGATCTGCGCGCGCAGGGCCTCGACGCTCTCGAACGGGCGCTCTCCTCGGATCCGGCCCTCGAAGGTCAGGTCCACCTCCAGGCCGTAGAGGTCGCCCGAGAAGTCGATCACGTGGGCCT
>CAYXLY010000460.1:0-3841 GCA_964466005.1 uncultured Spirochaetaceae bacterium
TCACGTGGCAGTAGGCGGGACCCAGCGGCCGCAGGGCCTTCAGGAACGCCTCGAAGGTCTCTCTCGGGTCGTCGTCGGAGAGGTCGTTGAAGGGATTGCCCGGGCAGATCCGGAAGCCCACCCGGTCCGCCCCATCCACTCCGCACATCGCCTGCACGACCTCGACCGGAAAGCGGATGCGGGCCTCGAGCGATCCGCCGTAGTCGTCGTCGCGCCGGTTGGTGCCGGTCGAGAGGAACTGGGCCGGGAGGTACCCGCTGGTGCAGTGGAGCTCCACGCCGTCGAATCCCGCCTCGTAGGCCAGCTCGGTGGCGCGGCGATACGCCTCGACGACGCCCGGGATCTCCTCTCTCCGCAACGCCCTCGGCTCGGAGAAGGGCTGCATGCCCGCCGTGTCCGTGTACATGTCGCCCTGCGCCCGGATCGCGGAGGGCGCCACCGTCTCGGCCCCGGCGGGCTTGTTGTCGGTGTGGGCGATCCGCCCGCAATGCATGAGCTGGGCGACGAGAGTGCCGCCCTCGTCATGGACCGCTCGAGCGACCCTCCGCCAGCCTTCCACCTGGACGGCCGTGACGAGGCCCGGAGTCCGGCAATAGCCCTTGCCGTCCACGCTCGGGTAGATGCCCTCGGTCACGATCATTCCGGCGCTCGCGCGCTGCCGATAGTACTCGACGACGAGATCGGTCGGCTCGTCCTGTGCTCCGGCCCGGCTGCGCGTCATCGGCGCCATCACGATCCGGTTTCGCAGCTCGAGTCGACCGAGGGAGAGAGGCGAGAAGAGATCGGGCACGGAATGCGTTCTCCTTTGGGCGGACCGACGGACCGACGGACCGACGGGCCTCGGGAGCTCGAAGGGGACCGGCGGCTCGGTCGAGAAGGGGGCGAGACGAGGGAACGAGGAAGCGTCCCCGCGATTCTACAGCAGCAGCCCGGCCAGCCTCTGGAGCAGCTCCTCGTCCGGCCCCGGGCTCCCGTCCGCCCGGAAGGCCTGGATGCAGACGTGGTTCGCTCCGGCCTCGAGATGGGCCTGCACGTGCGAGGCGATCTTCTCGGGCTCGCCCCAGCAGACGAGGGCGTCGACGAGGGCATCGCTGCCGCCGTTCTCGAAGTCGGCGTCCTCGAAGCCGAACTGCTTCAGGTTGTTCTGGTAGTTGGGCAGCCCGATGTAGACCTGGAGGTTGGCCCGGGCCAGGGTCCGCGCCTTCGTCTCGTCGGTCTCGTGCAGCACCATCTGCTCGGGACAGAGCAGGGCGTCCGGGCCCAGCACACCGCGTGCATGGCGGGTGTGCTCCGGCGTGACGTTGTAGGGATGGGCGCCCGAGCCGGCGGTCGCCGAGAGCTCCAGCATCCGGTCTCGAAGGGCGCCGAGGACGATCGGGGCGTCCTTCTCCGGCTCCTTGCCCATGTAGAGCGCGTTCTTCATCGCATCGAGGTAGTTGCGCATCGTCGTGAGCGGCTTCTCGTAGGCATGGCCTCGGACCTTGGAGACGAGATGCTCGTGGGAGACGCCCAGCCCGAGGATGAAGCGCTCCGGAGCGAGCTCGGCACAGGTCTTCCAGATCGCCTTCATCGTCATCGGGTCACGGGCGTAGATGTTCGCGATGCCGGTCGCGAGGACGAGGCGCTCGGTGCGGGCCGCGAGATACCCGATCAGCGAGAAGGGGTCGCGACCGACCGCTTCCGGGATCCAGATGGCGCCATAGCCCCACTGCTCGGCACGTTGCGCGAAGGCGGCCGTCTCCGGCGCGCTCAGGTTGTCCATCCACGTCCAGACGCCGATCTTGCCGAGCTCCATCCTGCCCTCCCTTCGATTGCGGTGATCGATCGACCGCGGCCGATCGATCGTGATCCGGGGCGTCGACCGCCCCTTCGCGGCCCGACACTAGCAGCCGGGCCTCGAGTCTTCCTCCGGCTCGAGGCGGCTCGAGGCGGCTCGACGACGGATCGCGGACGGCCTGGCGAGGTCGACGGCGAGCTTTCGGACCGGAACGCTAGCTCGCGCGGGCGACGGGCTCGCTGGGTGCGCCGTGGACCGTGAACTCGCCGGCGCGCAGCCGCTCGAGATAGCGATCGAGGTCGGCCTTCACGACGCCGGCGAGCAGCACGACGCCGGCGATGTTCGGAAAGGCCATGCCGAGGATCATCAGGTCCCCGAAGTTCAGCACCACCCGCGCGTCCTGGAAGACCACGCCCGCGAAGGTGAAGGTGAGGAAGATCGCCTGGTAGACGAGCAGCCGCTCGCGTCCGAAGAGGCTCTGCCAGGCCTGCTCGCCGTAGTAGCTCCAGGAGATCATCGTGCTGAACGCGAAGAGGACGGCGACGACCGTCAGGAGCTTGGGAAACCAGGGGAAGACCGTGGCGAAGGCCCAGGCCGTCATCGTGATGCCCATCCCCGCCTCGGGCTCGTTCCAGGCTCCCGTCACGACGATTACCAACGCCGTCGTGGTGCAGACGACGAGCGTGTCGATGAAGGGCTCGAGCAGGGCGACCAGCCCCTCGCGCACCGGCTCCTCCGTGCGCGCGGCGGAGTGCGCGATGGCGGCCGAGCCGACCCCGGCCTCGTTGCTGAAGGCGGCTCGTCGGAAGCCCTGGACGAGGGTGCCCACCAGACCGCCCAGCCCCGCCTCGAGGCTGAAGGCCTGGCGCAGGATCAGGCCGAGGGCGTCGGGCACGGCGGCGGCGTGAAAGACGAGGATGGCCAGACCGCATCCCATGTAGAGCACGCACATGAGCGGCACGAGGACGGCGGTCACCTCTCCGATGCGACGGATGCCGCCGATGATCACGAGGCCCACGAACGCGACGAGCGCGAGGCCGAAGCCGACGCGCCCGAAGGTCGTCGCCAGGAGGGGAATCTCCTGCTGCACGAGCGCGAAGCTCTGGTTCGCCTGGAACATGTTGCCGCCCGCGAAGCTCGCGCCGATGCACATCACGGCAAAGACGACCGAGAGGCTCCGGCCGAGTCGCGGCCGGCCGAGCTCGGCGAGGCCTTCGCGGAGATAGATCATCGGGCCGCCGGAGACGTGGTCCTCCTCGTCGATCCAGCGATGGCGCTGCCCGAGCGTGCACTCCGCGAACTTCGAGCTCATCCCGAGCACGCCGCCGACGATCATCCAGAAGACCGCCCCCGGACCGCCGATGCCGATCGCGAAGGCGACGCCGGCGATGTTGCCGAGGCCCACCGTCGCGGACAGGGCCGCCGACAGGGCCTGGAAATGACTGATCTCCCCGTGATCGCCCGGCGCCGAATAGCGTCCGCGGACGCAGTCGAGGCCGTGCCGAAAGCCCCGCACGTTCACGAACTGGAAGCGAAGCGTGAAGAAGAGGGCCCCCAGCACCAGCCAGACGACGACGATCGGTAGCTGGATGGCGTCTCCCGAGGCGTCGTCCCAGAAGGCGAGATCGAAGAAGATCAGGCTCTGGATCGGCAGGACCACGACCTGCTCGAAGAGGGACTCGGATGCGGCGAAGAGGCGGCTCACGGATTGGGAGGCGGTCTCGCTCATGAGCGCGGAGCATACGCGATCCCGAGGCCGAACGGAGCGGGTCGGAGCCCGGCTGCGCTTTGTCCGGATCGCCCGACTCCAGTAGTCTCTGGGCTCCATGAGCACAGACGACCCCGGTGGATCCCATCGCGCCGAGCCGCGCCCTTCGCGCACCCTCTCCGAGCCCGAATCGAAGGCGATCGTGGCGGCATACGGCGTTCGCTTGCCCCGGGAGAGAGAGGTCTCCGACCCGGCCGGAGCCGTCGAGGCCGCGCTCGAGATCGGCCATCCGGTCGTCCTGAAGCTCTCTGGCGAGCGCATCGCCCACAAGACCGAGCGGGGACTCGTGCGCGTCG
>CAYXLY010000461.1:0-3821 GCA_964466005.1 uncultured Spirochaetaceae bacterium
GTCTACAATGCGGGCCGCAGCAAGGTCCGGGGGTTTCTGCGCAGCCTGACGGCCGGTCGGGATCAACATCTCTTCGAGGTCGATGGGACGGCCCTTCGAGCCCTGATCCGCAGGGCCAGCCTGGCCCAGCCCGTCGACCGGCCGCTGCCGACGGCCTTCGTGGAGTGGCGCGGGCGACTCTTTCCGGAGTCGCTCGAGCACGAGGCGACCCCGGGCGCGCAGGCGCGAGTGGCCCTTGCGGAGCCCTCCGGCCTGCAGGCCGCCGAGCCGCCGTCGGGCTCGGCCGAGCCCCTGGCGGCCGTCCTCGGGGAGGTCGGTGCGGGACGGCTCGGACCCTGGCCGCCGGCGACGACCTGGGTGACCGAATGGATGGAGAAGGGCCGCGAGGCGGTCGGGGATCTCGAGGGAGACTCGCGATCGGCGGCCATCGAGGCCTGGCTGGAGGAGGCCTCGGCCGCTTTGGCCGAGGAGGGCTCGCCCGCCCCCATTGCGCGTCATCTCGAGGAGATGGCATGGGTTCGCTGGCAGAGCGGGAGTCCGGAGAGCGCGCGAGAGATGATCGCCGTCGCCGACGCGCTGTCGAACGATGGGGATGCGTGGCATCGGATCGCGCGGGCCAGGGTGGAGTCGATCTTCGCGCCCTTTCTCGCGGATCTCGCGGAAGCTCCAGCCAAGGAGTCCACGCCGGGCGGCGACGAAGGGCCCGGTTGAGAAGAGACGAGGAGGCCTCGGTCATGTTGCTCGCACAGAACCGGTTTTGGCGGGTCACGCGGGGAAAGTCCGCGTCGCAGATCGTGGTCTCCCTCGAGAAGGAGGAGCTCCCGGAGGACTGGCGGGAGTTCAAGGATTTTCGGCTGGAGATTCCGGTCGATCGATGGAATCGCGTGGTCAAGCACGTCCGGACCGACCGGAAGCTCCTCGGTGGAGTCGTGCTGGAGTTCGCGACACAGGAAAAACAGCTTCCCGCCGTGCTCGGTCACGACCGTCTTTTCGGAGAGCTCCAGCGCGTGGTCCAGGATGCCACGTCGATGCTCGTGGAAACCGGTGCGCTGGCCCTGACGGTGGTGGACGTGGGGGCCGAGTAGGTCCGGCGATCGGGAAGCGACCCGCGGAGCCCCGGCCCTCGAGAGAGACGAAGCCGGAAGCGCTTCCGCATGGAGAACGATGCAGATGATGAGACGATTTTCGAGACGGCGACGATCCGGCGGAGAGGGGGGCTCGAGCGCGATCGACGCGGCCGCAGCGATGGCGAAGATCCTCGAGCAGGGGCTCGTGGAGGCCTCCGCGCTGGAGCCCTGGGCCGAGTCCGGGATCCCCGACACCGTGGCGGCCATCGGACGGGGAGAGCGTCGCGGTGGAAAGGCCGTGCTCGTCTCCTTCTCGCCCCACTCGGCCACGCTGGCCACGCTCGGCGGTCTGGCCGCGGCCCAGCGAGCCGTCGCAGAGTCCGGGTTCGACGGCCATCTGCTGATCGTGGCGCCGCAGTGGCCGGCCGGCGCACGCAGGCTGTTGTCCCGGATCGGCGACGCTCCCTACTCGGTCGAGCCCGTCGTGGCCACCGCGCTGTCGGAAGGCCATGTCGTGGTCGAGCCCGAGCCCGCGCCGCGCCTGCTCTCGACGGGACCGCATCAGGTCGCCGCTCGTCTGGGATCGAGCGAGGCCCGCTCGGCCTTCACTCGCGCCGCGCTCGCGCTCGAGGGACTCGCGGCGAAGCACGGCGGGAGCGTCCGTTTCGGCACCGATCGGCTGGAGCTCGTCGTCATGACGCGCCGCGTGGCCGAGATCCGGGCCCAGGACGACAAGGCCGTGCTCGAGGTCCAGATCGGCGGGCGCTCGACGACGCCGCTGACGCAGGCGGATCTGGCCGGTGCGCTCGACGGCCTGGAAGGCCAGCTGCGGCGCCGTCTCAACGACCGCAAGGTGCGCGAGGGCGAGGACGGACTGCGGAGTCGCGTGATCGCACAGCTCGCGTCGGGCTCCGAGCTGCGGAGTCTTCGACCCTGGCCCCAGCCCGGCGCCGAGGTGGACGACGTCGACGGCGTGGCGGTGAACGCCGAAGGCGAGCCCGTCATCATCGCGGTTCGGCAGGAGCTCGAGTGGACGGCGCTCGGCGCGGTGCTCGAGGCGATCGAGCCGCTGGGTGCGCTCTCGCCGATCCTCTTCGCCGACGTCGCGCCTCCCCTCCGACTCGGCTCCCCGCGTCTCCTGCTCGCTGCAGAGCGCTTCGCCGACGGGCTCGAGCGCGTGCTCGCGGCGCTGACGGTGCCCTACGAGCTGCGGAGCGTCTCCGGTGTGGCAGGGCCTGCCGTGGATCTCGTGCCGCAGTCCAGAGGTGAAGGGGCCGAGTCGCGCAGCCCCCGGCGAGGACGCCGTCGAGGCGGCCGATCCGGCGCCGGACGCACGGAGGCGCGTGAGGAGAGCGAGACGACGGAGGGCGACGAAGAGGCGCGGCGACCCGCGGTTCCCGAGGGCCCGCGCGCCGATCGGGAGGCCGCAGCCCGCGCCGATGAGGGCGCCGGCGAGGGGCGAGCCGAAGAGACCGCGGAGTCGGACGAGGGAAGTCGTCGTCGAGGGCGACGTCGACGTCGGCCGCGCGGGGGACGGGGAGCCGCCGAGGGCGCCGAGTCGGAGAGCACGAGCTCCCCCCGCGAGGGTCGCGAGAGCGAGGAGGGGCGCCGCGGCGGAGAGGGCGGTCGACGATCGCAGGCCCGCTTCGAGGAGGTCTCCCTGCTCGACCTCGATGAAGGCCCAGGAGGCGAGCCCGAGGAGACGAGGCGTTCCGGCTCCGAGGGCGAGGAGCCCGAGGCCCGCTCGGAGGGGCGGCGACGACGGCCCCGTCGGCGGGGAAGGCGCGGCACGCCCTCGGGCGGTGACGAGGAGAGCGGCGACGGGTCCGAGGGCCGTGAGGAGGGCGCCCGATCCGATCGGGGCTCGCGCAGCTCCGAGACGCCGAGCGAATCCCGCGTGGAGGAGGACGATCTCGTCGACAGCGACGATCTCGAAGAGATCCTCGCCCGGCTGGCAGGAGACGTCCCCGACTTCGAGAGCTCGGAGTCGGAGGAGCTCTCCTACGACGACGAGGAGGAGGGAGAGGAGGACGAGACGCATGCCCAACGCCGCGACCGGGAGCAGCGTCGGCAGGCGCGAAAGGAGGGCAGCGGCAACGGCGACCGGGATCGTCCCGCTCCGCGTCGACGCTCGGCGATCGTCGTTCATGCGGATCGCGACTCGCTGTTCGCGGCCCTGCTCCTGGCGAGGGACATCCGACAGCTCGACGGTCTCTGGGTCTACCCCCAGTCGGAGCTGATGACCTTCTTCCGGAGCGTCGCCACCGATCTGCGCGAGGACACGCCGATGTTCGTGGTGGGCTTCCAGCCTTCGCCCGCACGGGACGTGATCCAGGCCTCCTCGCTCTATCGGGGGCGCCTCGCCTGGTTCGATCGGCACGTCTGGCCGCCCGAGGACCTGATGGCCCTGCGTGAGTCCCTGGGGCGGGACGCGGTGCATGGCGGAGAGGACATCGACAGCACCCTGCCTCTCGTCCTCGAGACCTGCAGCCGTCGCAGCCGATTCTCCGACAAGCTCGTCGATCTGGCGACGGGGCGCTTCACCCAGCACGACTTCGAGCGCTGGGGAAGGCTCTGGTGGTGGCGGCTGGGCGAGATCGCCCGGAAGTCGGGAGACATCCGGGCCGACGTCGCTCCCCTGCTCTCGGGCCGTCCCAGCGACCTCGCGAAGGAGGCGTCTCGAGTCGAGGTGCCGCCGCCGCCGGCCGAGGTCGCGTACGTGGCGGAGCATAACTTCCGGCTCGTCCACTTCGG
>CAYXLY010000462.1:0-3807 GCA_964466005.1 uncultured Spirochaetaceae bacterium
GGAGGCCCTCGAGACGCTCGAGGCCGACCGCGAGCCCGACGCCTGGCCCTCCCCCGCACACATGGAGCGCACCGTCCGCGCCTGGTTCGAGGCCATCGCCGGCGCCGACCGGGAGGCGCTGCGAGCGCTGCTCGATCCCGACGCCTGCTGGCGCGTGCCCCTGGGCGCCGTCGAGCCCCATGCCGGCGTCCACCGCGGTCGCGAGGAGATCATCGACCGGATGCTCGGAGCCGTCGGCGACGCCTTCGTGGCGGGCAGTCAGGAGACGGAGATCCGAACGCTCGTCTTCGGCGAGCGCCTCACCGTGGCCGAGGCCGGGATGCGCGCGACGACGCCGGATGGCCGTCGATACGAGAACGAGTATGCGTTCTTCTTCTCGTTCCGGGGCGAGCGGATCCTGGAGATCCGCGAGCACGTGGACACACGACGCGCTGCCGAGTTCTTCGGCGGGGAGGAATGACCGGTGGAGGATTCGGACCTTCGACCTTTTCTCGACTGGGCGGAGACGACCCTCGACGCCCGGGTCGTCCGATGCGAGCGACAGGGCGAGCGCCGCTCCGGGGGTCGGCCCGCCTTCTTCATCGACTTCGATCGCGCGGGTGAGAAGATCCCGACCTACGCCCGGATGGATCGGGGAGACGGGCAGCTCGTGGGCAAGGCCTTCGGCCTCGACCGCGAGCATCGGATCCTGAAGGCGCTGAACGAGCAGGGGCTTCGGGTGCCGGTCGTCCACGGCTTCTGCGAGGCGCCGCGTGGCATCCTGATGGAGAACGTCGAGGGCGACTTCGATTACACCGCGCTGGCGCCCGGCCCGACGCGAGACGCCCTCGACCGCGACTTCCTCGAAGAGCTCGTCCGCGTCCACCGGATCGATCCCTCGGTCTGGACGGCCATCGGCCTCTCCGCACCGCAGACGGCGGAGGAGACGGCCCTCTCCGACCTGGCGCTCTGGGAGCGCACCTATCGGCTCGCGCTCCGGCAGCCGGTGCCGCTCGTCGAGTTCGCCACGCGCTGGCTCCGCCGAAACGTCCCTCCGTCTCCGGAACGGCTCTCCCTCGTTCAGGGCGACACGGGGCCGGGCCAGTTCATCTTCCGGGGTCCGAAGGTCGCCGCCATCATCGACTGGGAGTTCGCCCATCTCGCCGATCCGATCCTGGACCTGGCCCAGATCCGAACGCGGGACTTCTACAACCCCGGCGCCGACATGACGGCCTGGATCCAGACCTATGCCGAGCTCGCCGGCCTCCCGATCGACGAGACGAAGCTTCGATACTACACGGTGAAGTCGATGCTGATCACGCCTCTCGCGCTGGCGGGCGTGGTCCAGAACATGGCTCCCCAGACCGACCACGCGGAGTGGTTCGCCCAGGACGTCACCTACAAGCGCGCGTCGGCGGAGGCGCTCGGTGAGGCCCTGGGCGTTCCGTTGACGCCGCCCGAGATTCCGACGGGCCGAACCGATGACGCAGGCGTCCCCTCCTCGACGCTCGCTTCGATCGGCCCTCGAGCCCTGCTCGATCTCCTCGATCACAACCTGCGCGAAGAGCACGGACCGGCCGCACCCGACGGCTACGCACGCTATCGGATCGACCTCGCCCTACGCCTCGTGGCCCATCTGCGCAACGTGACGAGTCTCGGCGCCGAGCTCGAGCGCCTCGAGACCGAAGACCGGGCAGCGCTGCTCGACGCGGCGACGGGCAGCGAGGCCGCGAGCGAGGCCGCGCTGCTTCGACGCATCGAGGCGGAGGACCCTTCGGACGACCAGGCGCTGGTCGCCTACCTCTACCGTCGGGCCGTCCGGGAGGAGGCGCTCTGGCGCGGCGGCCTGGGAGTCGGCGAGACGGCCCGATTGCAGCCCGTGCGGATCAGCTCTTCAGCTTAGCGATGCGCTCCAGACAGCGGTTCACGTCGTCTGGCGATCGGCTGAAGATCACCGGCAGGACCTCGATCACGGTCGCTCCGGCCTCGAGCGCGGGCTCGAGCCCGGCCATCGTCGCCTCGAGATCCGGTCCGGCGCTGCCCATGACCGGAGGCAGCTGCGCCCGCACCTCGAGCTCGCCGGGGTCGCGACCGGCCCGCTCGAAGGCCTCGCGGATCTTCCGCACGTCCTCCGCGATCACCGCAGGATCCTGCGAGATCGGCAGGTATCCCTGGCCGAGCTCCGCGATCCGCCGGCAATTCGCCTCCGTCGGAGCCATTCCGAACCAGATCGGGAGCGGCTCCTGGCGGGGCGCCGGCCGACAATGAATGGTGTCGAAGGAGACCGTCTCCGACTCGAAGCTCGCCGGGCTCTCCGTCCAGAGCGCGCGGCAGGCGCGGAGCTGATCTTCGAGGCGCTGATTGCGGCGCGCCCAGGGGATGCCGGACGCCTCGTACTCCTCGCGCTGCCAGCCCGTTCCGACGCCGAGATCGAGGCGCCCGCCCGAGATCGCGTCGAGCGTGGCGGCCTGCTTCGCGAGCAGGACGGGCGGTCGGAGCGGGCTGATCAGGACGCTCGTCGAGAGCCGGATGCGCTCCGTCGCTCCGGCGATGGCCGACATCGCCACGATCGGCTCGAACCACTGATAGTCCGGAGGCGTCGGAAACTCGCCGTAGGGATAGCGGTCCGTTCGCTCGCCCATCACCACATGATCGGTGATCACCATCTGGTCGATGCCGAGATCCTCGGCCCGCCTCATCAGGTCGACTACCTTCGCGAAGTCGCCGCCGTAGTAGTTCTCGAGTCCGAAGAGGCCGACGGCCGTCCGGAAGCTGCTCATGCGATTCCTCCTCCACCGCTCGTCTCGAGCGGGAGCTCTTGTTGCCAGACGAGATTCAGGACCCGCTCGGCGATTCGCCAGCCGGCCCCGGTTCTCTCGTACCGATCTTCGTAGCGGATGCCCATGTCGAGCTTGAGGGGTACGCCTTCCCGCTCGTGGAGATGGTTCGCGACGCAGTAGATCTCGCCCCTCGCGCCCCCGCCCTCTCCCTCGATCTCGAAGACCGGGTTCATCACGCAATGCATCGTCGCCGAGAACCGGTCGATCGTCGCCAGCCCCTCGCGAAGCTCCGCGTGCCCGTTCATCGCGTAGCCGGGGCCGGAGAGGTGCGCCGTCTCGGTGAAGACGAGGGGCAGCAGGCCCCAATCCCGGCGGTCGATCATCCGCGCGTAGCGGTAGGCGAGCTGTCGGAGCGCCCGCTCGTCTCGCGCCTCCGGCTCCGGATCCATGGCAGTCAAGGCAGTCAAGGCTCTCCCCCTCTCGATCGCGCATCGATGCTAGCAAGCCCGGTGCGAGCCGCGGGTGACTCTCGGCGCCTCCGGGAGCCGACCCTCCGCGGCCTCCCTCAGGCGGCCGTGGAGCGCTTCGGCTCGCCGCGTGCCGGCATCCCGTTTGACCCTGTTCGGGCGTCCCGGTACGTTTCGACCTCGTGCCGAGGCTTGACCGCAGGGTCCTGGTCGAGCTCGGGATCCTGTGAACCCGGTCAGGTCCGGAAGGAAGCAGCCGCAGCAGGAGCTCGGCTGCGATCGGGGAAGCCCTGCGGTCAACCCTCGGCACGGGTCCGGGGCTCGCATCCGGGGAGACGCGGAGGAGCACGGAGGAAGCACGAGAGCGCGGACGGAGAGAGGCCGTAGAGTAGAGAGGTCGTAGAGTCGAGAGGTCATAGAGAGAGTAGAGGTAGAGAGAGTAGAGAGGAGCCCGCTCCGCTCGCCCCGCGCTCCGCAGGCCGCCCGCTTCTCATCGCGAGAGCAGCCCTGGACGACATCGCGAGAGCAGCCTCGGCCCGGAGCAGCTCTAGAGAGCGACCGAAGACCCACCAGGCGATCGG
>CAYXLY010000463.1:0-3803 GCA_964466005.1 uncultured Spirochaetaceae bacterium
GGTACCCCCACCTGACCCGGCCCTGGCACGGCGCCTTGTGCAGAGGTTCCCTAGCTCCCTTCCGCCTCGCGTCGGAGCAGGTTCAGCGCCGAGCCGGCGTGGAACCACTCGATCTGCTCCGAGTTGAGCGTATGCGAGACCTGCATCCGATCCTCGCTGCCGTCCTCGTGGTGCGCCACGATCTCGAGCGGCCGGTTCGGCTCGAGCTCCGAGAGGCCGAGGATGCTGATGCGGTCCGTCTCCTGGATCTTCTCGTAGTCCGCCGGGTCGACGAAGACGAGCGGCAGGACGCCCTGCTTCTTCAGGTTCGACTGGTGGATGCGGGCGAAGCTCCGCACGATCACCGCCGCGCAGCCGAGATGACGCGGCTCCATCGCCGCGTGCTCGCGGCTCGAGCCCTCGCCGTAGTTGTCGTCCCCGACGACGACCCAGCGAAGCCCGCGCTTCTTGTAGTCGCGCGCGATCTGCGGGAAGGGCTGCCCCGTCTCTCCGGTCTCGAGATTCCTGCCGGCTCCCGCCTCGCCGGTGAAGGCGTTGACGGCGCCCAGGAACAGGTTGTCGCTGATGTTGTCGAGATGGCCCCGGAAGCGCAGCCAGGGACCGGCCATCGAGATGTGGTCGGTCGTGCACTTGCCCTGGGCCTTCAGCAGGACGGGGAGCTTCTCGTAGTCCCGACCGTCCCACGGCTCGAAGGGCTCGAGGATCTGGAGCCGCTCGCTGGTCGGGCTGACCGCGACGTCGACGTTCGATCGCTTCTCCCGGGCGGGCGGGGCCTCGTAGCCGGCATAGCTGATCACGAAGCCGCGATCGGGGATCTCCGGGGCGGGACCGGGCGGGTCGAGCCGGAAGCGCCGTCCGTCGGGCGCCTCGATCTCGTCCTTCTGCGGGTCGAAGTCGAGCCGGCCCGTGAGCGCGTAGGCGACGCAGATCTCGGGGCTGCCGATGAAGGAGAGCGTCGCCGGATTGCCGTCGTTGCGCTTGGGGAAGTTGCGGTTGAAGGAGGAGAGGATCGAGTTCTTCTCTCCCGCTTCGATGTCGTCCCGCTTCCACTGACCGATGCAGGGTCCGCAGGCGTTGGCGAGGACGACGGCGCCGATCGCTTCGAGTGCCTCGCGCTGGCCGTCGCGAGAGACGGTCTCGTCGACCTGCTCGGAGCCGGGCGTGCACCAGAGCTGCGTCTTCACCTTCGCTCCGTGCTTCGCGGCCTGCCGCGCCACGTCCGCCGCGCGGGAGAAGTCCTCGTAGGAGGAGTTGGTGCAGCTGCCGATCAGGCAGGACGAGAGGTCGAGCGGGTAGTCGTTCTCACGCGCGTCGGCGGCCATCTGCGAGACGGGCCGAGCCAGGTCCGGCGTATGCGGACCCACGATATGCGGCTCGAGCGTCGACAGATCGATCTCGATGATCTCGTCGAAGTATCCGTCCGGGTTGGCGGCGACGTCCGGATCGGGACCGAGCAGCTCGGCATGCGCCGAGGCCAGGTCGGCGAGCTCGCCCCGCTCGGTGGCCTTCAGGTAGGTCGCCATACGCTCGTCGTAGGGGAAGATCGAGGTGGTCGCGCCGAGCTCGGCGCCCATGTTCGTGATCGTGCCCTTGCCGGTGCAGGAGAGCGAGGCGACGCCCTCTCCGAAGTACTCGACGACGCGGTTGGTGCCGCCCTTCACGGTGAGCAGCTCGCAGACCTTCAGGATCACGTCCTTCGGCGAGGCCCAGCCCGAGAGCGAGCCCGTCAGATGGACGCCGACGAGCTTCGGATAGAGCACCTCCCAGGGAAAGCCCGCCATCACGTCGACGGCGTCCGCGCCGCCCACGCCGCAAGCGAACATCCCGAGCCCTCCGGCGTTCGGGGTATGGGAGTCGGTGCCGATCATCATGCCGCCCGGGAAGGCGTACTTCTCGAGCACCACCTGATGGATGATGCCGGCGCCGGGGCCCCAGAACCCGAGCCCGTAGCGGGCCGAGCAGGTCCGGAGGAAGTCGTAGACCTCGGCGTTCGTCGTGCGCGCCGTGTCCATGTCGGCGTCCGCACCCTTGTAGGCCTGGATCAGATGATCGCAGTGCACGGTCGAGGGGACCGCCGTCTCGTCGCGGCCCGCCTGCATGAACTGCAGCAGCGCCATCTGGGCCGTGGCATCCTGCATCGCGACCCGATCGGGTCGCAGCAGGAGATAGGACTCGCCCGGACGCAGGTCCTGTCCTCGCGCGTCGTCGAGATGGCCGAGCAGGATCTTCTCGGCATAGGTCAACGGGCGGCCGAGGCGCTCGCGAATGATCTCGAGGTTCTCGGCGACCTTCGCATAGACGTTCTGGACGAGCTCGGGAGTCGTCTCGATCGCGGCCATGGGTTCTTCCTTTCGTCTCGTCTCGAGTCGTCTCGAGGGCTCCGGAGCGCGGAACTTAGCGCAGGCGACCCGGAACCGGCGGGGATCGACGCGGCAGACCGATCCGACGCTCCGCTCTCATTGCGTGGCTTGCGACCGGGCGCGAGCGGCTCCCGTGCGATCCGGACCCGCCCCGTCCCGACGCTCCGCCTCGGACGCGAGCGCGCGACCGAGCTCGTCGAAGACGTGCGCTGCGGAGCGGAGCGCGCGCGCGAAGTCGGCCAGATCCAGGCTCTCGTTCTCGCCGTGTGCGTTGCAGATCGGATCTTCCAGCCCGAGCAGCAGGGCCGGAACGCCGCCGAGCACCTCGGCGAAGGGGGCCACGAAGGGAATCGAGCCTCCGCAGCCGATGTAGACGGCGTCCGTGCCGTAGCCCGCACGAAGCGCTCTCTCCGCGGCCGCGAAGGCCGGCCCGTGCGGCTCGATCCGCCAGCCCGCGACCGCCTCGCCGGCCTCGACTCGAACCTCCACACCCCAGGGCGGATCCGCCTCGAGAAAGGAGACGACGCGCTCGCGCATCGCGTGCGGGTCCTGGCCGGGCGCGAGTCGGACCCCGACTCGCGCGGCGGCCTCCGCGATCAGCTGATTGCCGGCCGCGGCGAGGGGCATGCCTTCCAGCGCGACGAGGGCGAGCGAGGGGCGATGCCAGAGTCGCTCGTAGACCTCGCCCGCATGGCCCGCCCGAAGCGCTGCCGATGCGACGAGCCCTCCTTCTTCGCGGAACGTCCCGGCATCGAAGGGCAGGGCCTCGAGGTCGGCCCGCGCCTTCGCCGAGAGCGGCGCGACGTCGCTCTCGAAGCCTGGAATCGCGACCTCGCCCTCCGCATCGAAGAGTCGCCCGAGGAGCCGGGCGAGTGCACTCGCGGCATCCGGCAGCGGCCCACCCCACATCCCGCTGTGCAGCGGATGGTCGAGCGCCTTCACGCGGACGTCGACGTTCAGCAGCCCGCGCAGACTGGTCGTCAGGGAGGGCAGTCCGGTGGCGAGGTTCGCGGTGTCCGAGAGCACGAGCACGTCGGCCGCGAGGCGCTCGTGATGGCGGCGCAGGAACCCGGCGAGATGTCCCGATCCGATCTCCTCCTCGCCCTCGACCACGATCTTGAGATTGACCGGCGGACGCTCTCCGCTCTCCAGCCAGGCGCGCAGGGCCCCCGCAAAGACGACGATGCCCGCCTTGTCGTCGACCACGCCTCGTCCGTAGAGTCGGCCGTCTTCGCCCCGGGTCGGCTCGAAGGGCGGCGTCCGCCAGTGACTCGCTCGACCCGGCGGCTGGACGTCGTGATGGGCGTAGAGCAGCAGGGTGGGCGCACCTTCCCCCGCTCCCATCCACTCGCCCAGCACATAGGGATGCGCCCCCTCGAGATCGACCACCGCGGCCGACTCGAAGCCCGCGTCGAGGAGCAGCGCGGCTACGGCCTCCGCGCT
>CAYXLY010000464.1:0-3798 GCA_964466005.1 uncultured Spirochaetaceae bacterium
GGACGCGCTGGAGGAAGCGGACGTCCCGCCGGCGGAGGGCGCCGAGGCGGCGGCCCTGGATCCCGACGCCCAGGCGGGGGCGGCCATCGGCGGCGAGAGCGCGACTGCGCCCGGACGGGACGCGGAGCTCGTCGGCTATCAGGAGGCGCTCGACGCCTGGCGATCCGACGACTTCGAGGCCTGCATCGATCGCTTCACGGTCTTTCTCCAGACCTATCCGACCTCGGGCTATGCGGACGATGCGGCCTACTGGCTGGCCGACTGCACCTACAAGAACGCCGACTTCAAGCGGGCCGTCGTCCGCTTCAATGCGGTCGTGAGCGTCTATCCCGAGAGTCCCAAGGCGCCGGACGCCCTCTATCGGCAGGGCGAGTCGTTGCTCAAGCTGGGACCGAAATTTCACGAGGCGGCTCGAACCGTCTTCAAACGGGTCCAGAAAGACTATCCCAGCTCGGAGCGGGCGGTCGAGGCCGCGCAGCAGCTCGACCGACTCGGACCCGGTGCCGATGCGGCGGGCTAGTCTCGGGCGAGCCCGGACGGACGACTGGCAATTCCCGGACCCCTCGGAGTCCGGGCAAGGCAGGGAGCAGAGCGTTGAAGAAGCGTGACATGGAGCGGTTCAAGAAGATTCTCGAGGCGCAGCGCGACGAGCTTCTCGGCAACGCCCAGAAGACCCTGTCGGGCGACATCCATCTCGATCCGGACGATTTTCCGGACGAGATCGACGCGGCGTCCTCCGAGATGAACCTGGCCTTCCAGGGGCGGTTGCGAGAGCGGGAGCGCGGGCTGATCTCGAAGATCGAGCAGGCCCTGCAGAAGATCGAGGACGGCGTCTATGGAGAGTGCGAGAGCTGCGGCGAGCAGATCTCGCTCAAGCGCATCGAGGCGCGTCCGGTGGCGGAGCTCTGCATCGACTGCAAGGCCGAGCAGGAGGCGCTCGAGCGCCGAAACGCTTGAGCCCGGAGACCCCCGACATGCACGCGCTGCCCAACGAGTCCGCCGTCGTGCTGGGGATCGAGAGCTCGTGTGACGAGATGGCTGCGGCGGTCCTGCGCGGCGGGCGGGAGATCCTGTCCAGTCGGGTTCACGGACAGGCGCAGGTGCACGCGCCCTATGGCGGCATCGTGCCGGAGCTGGCCTCGCGAGATCATGTGCGAGTGGTGTCGGACGTGGTGGAAGACGCGCTCCGAGAGGCCGATCTCACCCTCGACGCGCTCGACGGGATCGCCGTGACGGCAGGCCCGGGCCTCGTGGGCTCGCTTCTGGTCGGGCTCTCCTTCGCGAAGGCGCTCGCCTGGGCCAACCGGCTTCCCCTGGTCGGGGTGCACCACCTGGTCGGACACCTCGTCGCCGCAGAGGTGGCGGCCGACGATCTCGCTCCCCCCTACCTCGGGCTGGTCGTGTCGGGGGGACATACGGCGCTCTATCGCGTCGGAGAGCAGGGGGAGCCCGCGATGCTCGGCGAGACGCGGGACGATGCGGCGGGAGAGGCCTTCGACAAGGTCGCCCAGCTGCTGGGCCTGCCCTATCCGGGTGGTCCCGCGATCTCGAAGCTCGCTCTCGAGGGCGATCCCGGCGCGATCGATCTGCCGCGGCCGATGAGCCGTCGGCCGGGTCTCGACTTCTCCTACAGCGGTCTGAAGACCGCGGTCTCGATCGAGCTGAAGCGGCGCGGCGGGCTCGAGGCGCTCTCTGCTCGTGAGCGTGCGGACTTCGCGGCCTCCTTCGAGGCGGCGGTCGCCGAGAGCCTGGTCGCTCGAGCGGTGCGCGCGATGCGCGGCGCATCCGAGCGACGGCTGGCGGTCGTGGGCGGCGTGGCGGCGAACCGCCGACTGCGCCAGGAGATGCAGGCGGCCGCCGATCGCGAGGGCTTCGAGGCGATCTTTCCGCCTCTCGATCTCTGTACGGACAACGCCGTCATGATCGCGGCCGCGGGCAGCCGGCTTCTCATGCGGGGCGTGCGGGACGACGGATCGCTGAACGCCTTCTCTCGCGTCCCGATCGGCGAGACGCCGTGGCGCGGCGACGCGAGCCGTCCCGGCACCGCCGCCGTGTCCTCCTGAGGTCGCGTGTCGAGCACCGCCCCCCTGCGAGAGATGCTGGCGCGACACGGGCTCCATCTCTCCCGCGACCTCGGCCAGAACTTCCTCACGGATCCTGCGATGGCCGAGGAGCTCGTCCGCCTCGCCGGCGCGCGGCCTGGCGACTTCGTGATCGAGGTCGGGACGGGGCTCGGCGTGCTCACCCGGGCTCTGGCGGAACGCGGCGCGCGTGTGCGAACGGTCGAGGTCGACTCGGGCCTGGTGCGCGTCCTGCAGGAGGAGGCCCTGCTCCCGCCCGGCGTCGAGCTCGTGCACGCCGATGCGCGAGAGATCGACTGGCGAGCCTGGATCGAGGCGGAGGAGGGGCCGGTGCGGGTGATCGCGAATCTGCCCTACTCGGTGGCGACGCCCCTGATGCGCAGACTGCTCGATCTGCGCGACGCGCTCGAGGACTGGTCGGTGATGCTGCAGAGCGAGGTCGCGGAACGACTCGTCGCCCGCTGCGGAGAGCGCGCCTACGGATCCCTGTCCGTTCTCCACCGGCTGGCGACCGACGTCGACGTCCTGACCACGCTGCCGCCCTCGCGCTTCTTCCCGAGGCCGCGAGTCGAGTCGAGCTTCGTGCGGGTCTGGCCGCGTCGGAAGAGCCCGCTTCGGCCGGGTGATCTCGAGCGGGTCGAGCGGGTGGCCCGAGCGGCCTTCTCCCAGCGCCGGAAGCGGGTCTCGAACGGCCTGAGGCGGATCGCCGAGCGACTCTGGCCCGAGGCCGCCGCGAGCGAGGTGCGCGAGTCGCTCGAGGCCCTGCTCGTCGAGGTCGGTATCGACCCGGGGCTGCGGCCCGAGCGTATCGAGCCTGAGGCGTGGCTCTCCCTGGCGAGACGGATCGAGCGCGAGCGATCGGAGGGGCCCGAGCGCGAGCGACCGGAGGGGCCGATCGGGGAGGGGCCGATCGGGGAGAGCCCGAGCCGGGGCTCGCGCGGCGCCGACGCGTCCACTCCGGGTGGCTCGAATGGCTGAGGCAGGAGAGACGGGCATGTCGTCTCGAGATCTGCTCGAGCAGCTCCTCGAGCTCGCCAGTCGCGCCCAGCTGGAGGTCCGGATCCTCGCTCGGCCCGGGACGAGCGATTCCCCGAGGGAATTCTCACTCACGGAGAGCGCGGCGTGCCGGGTCGGAGACCGGATCTGGGTGGTTCTCGCACCCGATGATCCGGCTCTGCGGCAGGCCGAGGTCCTCGCGGGCGCCCTGGTGCGGCATCGCAGCGCCTTCCTCGGCGAGACCTATCTGCTGCCGGCGGTCCGGTCCTTCGTCGATCGGATGGAGCCCGGGTGAAGATCGTGTTTGACCCGTCGGGACGTTGAACCTAAAATCAACCCGCTTGAGGGGCACCGCAGGTCGCGGGCTCCATCATCCAACCGCCCGGGCAACCCGAGCCCGGAAGACGAGAGCGTTCCTCGGATCACCCGAATCATCGCTTGGATCCCGGCCCGGTCGGGACTGAGACGAGGGTGATGGGCAGGCACGACGCATTCGCGCGAGAGCGCGGCCTAGATCGTCCTCTTCCCGTCCCGATCCCATCGGATCCCTCTGGATCACTCCGGACCCGAAGCCTTCGAGGCGGACCTCCGGATCGGAATCGGAATCGGAATTGATAAGAGGACGGCACGGGGCTGGAGCCGACCGATGGCTCCGGCGAATGCGATCCGAAGAGCGAGCAGTCGGCTCCCCGAAGCTCGCCGATCCCCTCCCATCTCCATC
>CAYXLY010000465.1:0-3796 GCA_964466005.1 uncultured Spirochaetaceae bacterium
CGGAGGGCCAGGCGTGTCGGGGGAAGACTCGAGGGAGCCGGGCGTCGAGGAGATGGAGCGCGATGGCAGGGGCATCGAGAGAGCAATGGCAGACCGAGTGGGGGTTCCTGCTCGCGGCAGTCGGCTCGGCCGTCGGTCTCGGGAACATGTGGCGCTTCTCCTATCTCACCGCGGAGAAGGGCGGGGCCGGCTTCGTCGGACTCTACCTCTTCTTCACGCTGTTGATCGGCCTTCCGGTGATGTTGGCCGAGATGACGATCGGACGAGGGGCGAGGATGGGACCCATCGCCGCGCTCGGGCATTTCGGCGGACCGGCCTGGCGCATCCTGGGCGGAGTCTTCGTCGCGGCCGGCTTCTTGATCCTGTCCTACTACGGAGTGATCGGCGGCTGGACGCTCCGCTACGCGATCGAGTCTTCGACGATCGGCTTCGGTCCGGATCCCGGACCGCATTTCGATGCGGTCGCGAGCGGTCTCGACAGCCTGGCGATGCAGGTCGTCTTCATGATCCTCACCATCTGGATCGTGTCCGAGGGGATCGGGCACGGGATCGAGCGGGTCGCCCGAATCGCGATGCCGGCGCTCTTCGTCATCGTCGTCGGGATCGCGCTCTATGCCTGGACCCTCGACGGGGCGGGCGCTGGCTATGCGTACTACCTGAACTTCGACCTCGAGAAGGCCCTGGCGCTGGACGTGGTCGTGGCCGCGGCGGGCCAGGCCTTCTTCAGTCTGAGCCTCGGGATGGGGGCGATCCTCACCTTCGCGAGCTATCTGCCCCGCGATGCACATCTCACGCGCGAGACGATCTCGATCTCCTTCGCCGACTTCGGCGTGGCCTTCCTCGCGGGCCTGATGGTCTTTCCCTTGATCTTCGCCCTCGGGCTCCAGGGGGAGATTCAGGGGGGGACGATCGGCGCGCTCTTCGTGGCCCTGCCCAAGGCCTTCGCCAGCATGGGGCCGGTCGGCCGGATCGTCGGAACGGCCTTCTTCGTGGCCCTGCTGGTGGGCGCGCTCACCTCGGCGATCTCGCTGCTGGAGGTCCTGGTCGCCGCGGCGATGGACGCCCTGGGCTGGGCTCGGCGGCGGACCGCATGGGTCGCGGGTCTGACGGTCACGGCGGCCGGCGCCTGGTCCGCCTTCGACATCGGAATCCTCGATCTGGCCGACAGCATCGCGATCAACCTCTTCCTGCTCGGAGGTGGACTCGGTCTCTCGGTCTTCGTCGGCTGGGTGATGGCCGACCCGATCGAGGAGGCGAGCTCCCGGGGACGCGACGACTTCTGGCTCCATGCCTGGCGCGCCCTGTTGCGCTTCGTCGTCCCGCTGGTGCTCCTCTTCATCCTCTACCACTCCCTGCCGGAGACGTGGGCCAAGCTCGTTGCCCGGCTCTCGGCTCATTGAGCCCAGGGGGGCGCGGGGAGAGCCTGGGCAGCCGCTGACTCAGCTCGGGGCGACCCTCGTCGGCGTGCTATTCGTCCCGGGATGACCATCCGCCTCGGAACTGCGCTTCTCTCGCTGGCTCTCGCGGGCCTCTTCGGCTGCGACGACCTCTCGGACTCCACATCGGATCCGGCTCTCTCTTCCGGATCCTCCACCGAAGCGTCCGCCTCCTCGGACGCTTCTCGATCCGGCGACGGTCTGGCCGATGCGGCCTCGGAGCCGCTCGGACGCCACGTCGCGGACCGCTATCCGGCGTCTCTCGACACGGTCCTCGATCGCCGCTACCTGCGCGTGCTCACCTCGCGCAACGCCTTCGATTTCTTCATCCACGACGGGCGCCGCGGCGGCTTCCAATACGAGATGGTCCGCGCCTTCGTCGAGTTCCTGAACGATCGTCACGTCGAGGCCGAGGGCGAGCTCCCGATCCAGTTCGAGCTGATTCCGGTCCACGACGATCAGCTGATCCCGCTGCTGCTCGCGGGCGCGGCAGACGTGATCGCAGCCCGGCTCACGATCACGCCGGAGCGTTCCGAGCGCGTGGCGTTCTCCGATCCCTATCGAACCGTGCAGGAGCTCGTGGTGACTCATGACGAGACGCCCTCGATCGAATCACTCGAGGACCTCTCGGGGAAGAAGGTGGCCGTTCGACGGAGCAGCAGCTACGCGGCGAGTCTCGCGAAGCTCGATCTCGAGCTGGCGAGCGCGGGTGTCCAGCCGATCGACATCGAGCTCGTCGACGAGGAGCTGGAGACGGAACGGATCCTCGAGCTCGTCGCGGCGAGGCGTTTCCCGCATACCGTGGCGGACTCGCTGGTGGCGGAGATGGCCGTCCAGATCCATCCCCATCTCGAGATCGTCCCGGGGATCTCCTTGAGGGAGGACGGGGAGCTGGCGTGGGCGACGCATCCCTCGGCGGCCGCTCTCGTCGAGGAGATGAACGCGTTCCTCTCCCGATACGAGGAAGGCAGCCTGCTCGGAAACCTCGCGGCCCGAAGGTACTTCGAGGCCGAGAGCGATCTCGCCGCTCGCTTCGCCGAGGGCAGTCGGCAGGGGCTCTCCGAGTACGACCAGCTCTTCAGGAAGCACGCGGAACGCTTCGGCATCGACTGGCGACTGGTGGCGGCGATGGCCTATCAGGAGTCGCGCTTCGACCCCGCGGCCCGGAATCGCTGGGGAGCGGTCGGGCTGCTGCAGATCAAGCCGGAGACCGCCCGCGAGCCCTATGTCGACATCCCACGAGTCGAGGGGGTCGAACACGCGAGCGCGAACGTTCGAGCCGGCCTGAAATACCTCAGCTGGATCAAGGAGCGCTATTTCGAGTCCGAGTCGGAGATGCGGGAGCGAGACCAGCTGCGGATGGCGCTCGCAGCCTACAACGCGGGCCCCGCCACGCTGATTCGAGCACGTCGGCGAGCCGAGGAGCTCGGCCTCGACCCGAATCGCTGGTTCCGGAACGTCGAGCTGGCACTCCTCGACATGCGGAAGACCGAGCCCGTGAGCTACGTGAGCGAGATCAACCAACGCTATCTCTCCTACGTCTTGCTGGGGATCGAGTGATCGGGAGTCCGAGTCGCCCGCCCACCTGCCGGCGGCGGGACTCCGACCCGATGCAGGCATCGCATCGAAGGAAGAAGAGAAGAACAGAAGCATGAAGGACGAGAGAAGAAGGAGGCTGTCTTGAAGAAAGCATTGGGTCTCGTCGGCGTCCTGGTCTTCCTGGTGCTCGCCTATCTCCTGCTGCGGGGACATCTCGGATCCGAGTCGGGAGAGTCCGAGGTCGCGCGACGAGCGCCGGCGGAGAGGAGCGAGCGGACGAGTCCTCCCCCGAACGGGCAGCCGGAGGTGGACGAGCGTCCGTCCCGGACGGTGACGGAGCAGCCGGTGCCCGAGACCGGGACGCGTCCGCCCGTCGTGCCGCCCCCGCTGGAGGAGAGTGATCCCTTCGTCCGCGAGCGTCTCGAGCCCTTCCCCCTTCCGGAGGAGTGGGTCGAGCGCGACGATCTCGTCCGGCGACTGGCCGCTCTCGTGGACAATGCGACGCGCGGCGAGCTGCCTCGTCGCTCCCTTCGCTTCTTGAAGCCGGAGGGGCGATTCGAGGTCGTCGAGCGCGAGGGACGCCTCTATGCGGACCCGGACAACCCCCGACGCTTCGATGCTCATCTCGACCTGCTGGAGCGGATCGAGCCCTCTGCGGCAGCGCGGCTTCTCGGTACGATCGAGCCGCTGCTCGACGCCGCGTTCCGGGAGCTCGGTCGTCCCGTGAGCCCCCGTGACGCGATTCGCGAGGCGATCGACCGTGTCGTCGAGATGGACGTCGCGCCGGGCCCGCACGAGCTGGTCCAGCGGAAGGTCCTCTA
>CAYXLY010000466.1:0-3777 GCA_964466005.1 uncultured Spirochaetaceae bacterium
GTGCGCATGCCGGCGCCCAGGGCGATGAAGAAGAAGAGCAGGAGGAAGTCCCGCAAGCTCGCCAGACGCGATGCAACCGCCTCTCGGTAGGGCGTCGAGGCGAGGGAGACTCCGGCCGCCAGGCCACCGATCTCCTTGCCGAGGCCGATCCAATCGGCGATGACCGCGAAGAGCACGGCCCAGGCCAGCGCGAAGGTCACCATCAGCTCGGGCACGCGCGCGACGCGACGCAGCAGAGGCTCGGCGGCATAGCGCATGAAGAGCGCTACGGCGCAGATGGCCACGATGCTGGCGACCAGCATGCCCGGCAGGCCACCGAATCCGGCTCCCTTTCCGGTCGCCGCGCCGAGCGCCGAGAGCACGATCATCGAGAAGACGACGAAGAGATCCTGTACGATGAGGAAGCCGATGGCGATCCGCCCGTGCAGCGAATCGGCCTCGCGCTTGTCCGAAAGGAGCTTGACGATGATGATCGTGCTGGAAAACGTCAGCGCCACGGCGATATAGGCCGAGGGGACGACGGCGAAGCCGAGACCGAGGCAGATCACGAAGCCGACCAATGCCGTGAAGCTCACCTGGCCGAGGCCCGTGGCGACGGCCACGGGGCCGAGCCTACGGACGATCTGCAGATCGAGCTTCAGCCCGACCAGGAAGAGCAGGACCGAGATGCCGATCTCGGCCAGCACGAAGATCGGATCCGTCGGCTGCAGGAGAGCAAGCAGGTCGGGCCCGACCACGAGCCCGGTCGCGATGAACGCAACGATCAACGGCTGGCGCAGCACGAGTCCCACGAGACCCAGCAGTGCCGCGATCGAGAGCATCATCGCCAATTGAGTGAACGTCGACATCCCGCTCTCCGCCGCAAGATCGCGCTGAGGCTTCTACGATAAAGGACGAAAGGGATCGTGCCATGGGCGAATTCCAGAATCCGATGCTGTTGACGACGGATCCAGACGAGCCCGGTGCCGCATTGGCGCGGCTGCTCTCGCTACCGGTGCCGAGCGACGCGCGACTCACGATACTTGCCGTGGCTCTTCCGGAGCCGGTCGGCCTGGCTGTCGATGCAAAGAGCACTCCGACACTGGAGCGCCTCGTCGAACGAGAGGTCGAGCACCTCCGTGCTCATGCCGAGGCGCTGGCTCGGACCGCGAGCCGCGCCGGCTACGCCGTCGACGTGCGGATCGAGCGGGGAAACCCGCTGTGGGTGGCCGTCGACATCGCCGTGCGCAACGGTCACGACCTGCTCTTGAAGACGGTCGAGGCAGGAGACGGCTTCGGGCCGCTCGACCGTCAGCTGCTTCGCAACTGCCCCTGCCCGGTCTGGATCGAGCAGGCGGGTCCGCTGCGCCCGCTCCGTCGCGTGCTGGTCGCCGTGAATCCCGACCCCGACGCCCCGGAGGACTGCGCACTCGCCGGCGATCTGCTGCGCTCGGCCGCCACGGTGGCGGATGGCGTGGGTGCCGAGCTGAACGTACTGCACGCGTGGAAGATCTTCGGCGAGCGGATTCCGCTCGCCGACGAGCCGGCGGATCCCGAGCTGGCGCCCCTGATCGGGGCGACACTGAACCGCCACATGGGCTACCTCACGACGGCCATCGAGGCAGCCGGTCTCGCGGGATCGAACGTGCGTCGCCACCTGATACACCAACGGGCGTCGGTCGCCATCGCGACGACCGTTCGAGAGCTGCACCCCGACTTACTGGTGATGGGCACGGTCGGGCGCACCGGAATACCCGGCTTCGTGATCGGCAATACGGCCGAACGCGTCCTCTCGAATCTGACCTGCTCTCTGTTGGCTCGCAAGCCGACCGGCTTCGTCTCGCCGATGCTGACGTCCTGAAGGGATTCCTGCCGCGCTCGCGAGCCCGCGTCGATCCGCAGCATGCCCTCGCATGGGATCAGCGGGTCTGATGGAATCCGGATTCGTGGGGCCCACCCGGATCGGGCTCGCCTGCGCCTTCGAGGGAAGCGTCCATGTCCTGCACATCCGGCAGCAGGGAAACCCCTGCCTCGCGCATGCGCTCGATCAGATGGGCCTGCTGTCGCGGGCCGAAGATGGCCGCGAACTTCAGGCGCGAGCGGTCTTCGATGGGCCGCGCCGCGCCCGCCTTCCAGGGCTCGTAGGCGGCAGTGATCCCGAACGCGGCGTGTCCATGCGCCTCGAGCATCTTCGCCTCGAAGTCGACCCCGAGAAAGTCGCATAACGACTGGAGAACACTCTCGGGACGAGCGACGAGCTGCTCGTAGCGGACGAGCGTGTGGTTCGGGTGGTCGGCGAGGGAGAGGCTGCGCCGATAGTTGCGAAGCCACTTGTCGAAGCATTCGTCGATGCTGCGAGGACCGCCCCAGAAGCCGGGGTGCTCGCGCGTGACCTCGTAGAGCGAGGCGACGACGTCGGCGGGGTCTCGGATCAGATGGATGAACCGGGCGCCGGGAACGAGGCGGCTGATCTCGTCGATGTACCCGATGTGGTCGGGCGTCTTCTCGATCCAGACCGAGCTGCCGCGCGATCGTGCGAGAGTGTCGAGCGTCGCGATGAAATACCTCAGGTAGGACCGCCGGAAGAGCATCGGCCTCGGGGCCTCGACTCCCGAATCGACGAGTCGGCTCCCCTGCAGCGCTTCGACCTCTTCGAGGAAGCGGGCGAGCTGCGTCCCGGCAGAACGCGACGCCAGGCCCAGCTTGCGAAAGAGTCTGAACGAGGAGCGGCTTCGGATGAAGAAGTGGGACTCCGGGAAGGAGCTGATCGCCGAGTGCGAGCCGAGCAGGCTCTGCAGGAGCGTCGTTCCGGAGCGCGGCGTGCCGACGAGAAAGACTCGTCCTCTCGGGGGGACCCTTGCGTCGGTCATGCCCATTTCCGGCGCTCCTACCTCTGCAGACTTCATCCCGAGGCGCCGAGTACGTCGCTCGAAGAGAGGATAGGGACATCGGGCCTTCGGGGGACCCCGCAGAACCTTCGAAGGCGGAACCATCGAGACGAGTCAGGCTCCATGCCTTCCCGCTCTCGTGCGGAAGGCGACTCATGCCGTCGGTCGGCGAGCCCGATACCCTCGTCCATGTTCCTGGCCTGGGAGTCGCCGCTCGATCGCGCGTCCCTCGAGTGGCCTCATGCGGAGCCTGTCTTGGAAGTCCGACCGACGACGGACGCGGATCTCGAGTCGATCGCTCGAATCCACGGGGATGCCTTCGGCCCCGAGGAGGGGCCTGTGATCGTCGATCTGGTCCGCGAGCTGCTTCGGGACGAGACGGCGCTGCCGCGCCTTTCGATCCTGGCCGAGTCGGAGGGCCGGCCGACGGGTCATGTGCTCTTCACTGCGGTGAGGCTCGACGGTCCGGGCGAGCGCCCGGTCGCGCGCATCCTGTCGCCGGTGGCCGTCCTTCCCGAGCTCCAGGGTCAGGGAGTGGGCGCTCGCCTGATCGAGCGGGGGCTGGCGATCCTGGAAGATCGAGGCGTCGACCTCGTCTTCGTGCTGGGCGACCCGGCCTACTACGCACGCTTCGGATTCCAGCCCGCCGGGTCTCTCGGATTCGAGGCCCCGTACCCGATCCCCGGCGAGAACGCCGCGGCATGGAGGGTGAGAGCGCTGAGCCCCGGGGCGGCCGAGCGATTCGCGGGCAGGGTCGAATGCGCCCCGGCGCTGGATCGACCCGAGCACTGGATCGAGTGATGGCTCAGGCCAGCCGGGTCTCCACCCGGATCTCGCTCGCCAGCGTACGATGGACCGGACAGCGATCGGCGATCTCGAGCAGTCGCGCGCGCTGCTCGTCGTCCAGATC
>CAYXLY010000467.1:0-3776 GCA_964466005.1 uncultured Spirochaetaceae bacterium
AATCATCACAGATCGCCGCCCGGCCCTGAGCGGCGCGCTCGATCAGCCGCGTCAGCTCGTCGGCCCGGCGGGCGGCGCGCTCCGCCACGGGGTCGAGTCGGTCGGTGTCGCGCTGGATCCGCGCGCGGTCGGCGGGATCCAGCGACTCGGCCTGACGAGAGGCCAGATCCCTTCGCGACTCCTCGAAGGACTCGAAGCGGTCGAGCAGGCGATCCCGCTCCTCGCGCAGCTCCTCGACGAAGGCGTCGACGCCCTCCTCGTTCGTGGCCGAAGTCACCATTCCGGGCCCTCCTCCTTCCGCTTCCGCAGCGACCTCCTCGACAGAAAAGCCTCCGCAGGGAAAGCGACGCTGGGCAGGGAAGGCTGCAATCGCCATACCGCCTTCACGCTGGCACCGCGTCTTGCCCTCGAGGTCCTGCCTTCGACCTCCGTTGCAGCCGGAGCGGGGCCTCCGGCATTCACTTCGCGCCGGTGATCGTGCTGCGGCATGCGCGGAGATGTGGGTCGCGCGCGACGGATGTCAGGGAGGCCAGAGGGCTACGGAGTCTTCGCGCAGGCCATTGCCTGCGGTCCCATCGGGGCGAGAGGCTCTTCGGCGGGGGGGCTTTGTACAAAAGGAGGAGGGGGCCGTTCTGGCGACCAGCACGGCGTTCGCGAGCCGCGCCGGCCAGCGGTACGACCGTTGCATACGGGGACGGGACGTCGATGTGCGGTCCAATGAAATCGTCCAGCGGGAAGCTCGCCGCCGCAGCCGTGGCCGTCGTCCTGGTGGCGGCCCTCTTCTGGGCCGCGTCCCTCTGGACCGCGGAAGGCAAGCCGCGCTCGCGGGGTCGCGGCCCGGTCCCCGTCGAGATCCGCACCGTCGAGTCGCGGTGGATCGAAGACATCGTGACCGCGACCGGCTCGCTGGTGGCGCCCGAGGCCGTGGTCGTGACGACCGAGGCCGCAGGGCGCGTCGAGTCGATCCACTTCGAGGAGGGCGACCGGGTCGAGACCGGCGCATTGCTGATCACCCTCGAGCAGGAGGACGAGCGGGCCCGGCTCGAGGAGGCCCGGACCCGCGCGGCCGAGGCCGAGCGCGAGCTCGAGAGGCAACGCGTCCTCTACGAGCGCGACGTCGCCTCCGAGGCGCGACTCGATGCCGCCCGCACGGCCCGGGCGCAGGCACGCGCCGCACTGCAGGCGGCGTCCGAGGCGCTCGACGACCGCCACATCGAGGCGCCTTTCGCCGGGGTCACCGGACGCCGCCTCGTCAGCCCGGGCGCCCTGCTGGAGCCCGGAGACCCGATCACGCGCCTCGTGAAGACCCGTTCGCTCGATCTCCTCTTCGAGGTCCCCGGCAACCGGGTGGGCGGGCTCCGACGGGGGCTCCGCGTGCGGGGCCGGACGCCCGCCTGGCCCGGAGAGGCGTTCGAAGGCGAGGTGGACTTCGTCGGCAGCGAGGTGGATCCGCAGACCCGCAGCCTTCCGCTCGAGGCGCGCCTCGAAGACGAGCAGGGACGGCTCAAGCCGGGGATGTTCATGGACGTGGAGCTGGTGCTGGGCGAGCGGGAGGCCCTCACCCTCCCGGAGGCCTCGATCCTGAGCCGCGGGCCCGCGAGCTACGTCTTCGTGGTCGACGAGAAAGATGTGGCACGCCGCGTGCCGGTCGAGCCGGGTCTGCGCAAGCAGGGCTGGGTCGAGATCGTGGAGGGCCTCGCGCCCGGTGACCGGGTCGTCGTCGCGGGGCTGCAGGACGTTCGCGATGGAGCGGAGGTCGAGCCATGAGGCTCACGCATCTGGCCGTGGTGCGGCCGGTCTCCGCCACGGTGCTCGCCCTGCTGATCCTCGTGCTCGGACTCGCGGCGCTCTACCGCCTGCCGGTCCGGGAATATCCCGACATCGACGATCCCACGGTCACCGTCACCGTCGTCTATCCCGGAGCCTCGGCGGCCGTCGTCGAACGGGAGGTCACGGAGCGGATCGAGGAGGCGGTCAGCGGCGTGGAGAGCGTGCGTCGGATCCGCTCCCAGTCGCGCGACGGGCGCGCGCGCATCGAGGTCGAGTTCCTCCTCGATCGCAATCTCGACCTCGCGGCCGCCGACGTCCGGGATCGCGTCTCGACGATCCGCGACGAGCTGCCCGACGAGGCGGAGGAGCCGCAGATCGCCCAACGCGCGCTCGAGGCCCAGGTCATCATGTGGCTCGTCCTGACGAGCGACACCCTGGATCTCCAGCAGCTCTCCGACTTCGCCGAGCGCACGATCGTCGACTCCCTCTCGACGGTCTCGGGCGTGGCGAGCGTCCTCACCGGAGGCGACCGTCGTTATGCCCTGCGCGTCTGGCTCGACCTCGATCGGATGGCCGCGCGCGGGGTCAGCGTGCTCGAGGTCGAGCGCGCCCTGCGCGAGCAGAACCTCGAGCTGCCCGCCGGTCGGCTCGTGTCCGGGACGCGGGAGCTCACGGTGCGGGTCCTGACCGAGCTCCAGCGTCCCGCGGAGTACCGCGCGCTGGTGCTGCGTGAGCAGGGCGACACCCAGATCACGCTGGGCGACGTCGCGCGCATCGAGTACGGGCCCGAGAGCCTGCGCACCGCGGCCCGCCTCGACGGACACGAGGCGATCGGTCTCGGCATCGTACGCCAGACCGGCTCCAACACGCTGGCCGTCGCCGAGCGGGTGCGAGAGAAGATCGCCGCCCTCGATCCGCGGATCCCCGACAGCATCGACGTCACGATCGCCTTCGACGCCTCCGACTTCATCGCGGCCTCCATCCGACAGATCATCGGCACGCTCTTCGCGACGATCTTCGTCGTCGTCTCGGTGGTCTTCCTCTCGCTCGGATCCTGGCGCACGGCCATCGTGCCGGCCGCGACGATCCCCTCCTCCGTGGCCGGCGCCTTCATCGTCCTCTACCTGCTCGACTTCTCGGTCAACGTCCTGACGCTGCTCGCGCTGATCCTCGCGATCGGCATGCTGATCGACGACGCCATCGTCGTCTCGGAGAACGTGTTCCGACACACCGAGCAGGGGACCCCCCGGCTGCTGGCGGCCGACCGGGGCGCGAGAGAGGTCGCCTTCGCCGTGCTGGCGACGACGGTGGTGCTGCTCTCGGTGATCGCACCGCTGGCGCTGCTCACCGGGGACTCGGGCCGCCTCTTCACCGAGTTCGCGGCGGCGCTCGGCGGGGCGCTCGGTCTCTCGAGCCTGGTCGCCCTCACCCTCGGTACGATGCTGGCCTCGCGGCTCGTCCATGCGGATCGGGTGAAGACGAATCGTCTCTACCGCTGGGTCTCGCGGGCCTTCGACCGAGCCGGGGATCGTTATGCGAGGGTGCTCCAGACGCTGCTCGCCTGGCGCTGGGCCGTCCTCGCGATCGCGTTCGCTCTCGCGCTGACGACGATCGGGCTGCTTCGCGCGCTGCCCCGGGAGCTCGCTCCGACTGAAGATCGGGGCTCGATCCTGATTCCGATCGAGGCGCCCCAGGGAACGACCCTCGAGGCGATGCTCGACGTGATCCGCGAGGTCGAGTCCATCCTGCGACCCTGGACCGGCGAGGGTCAGCCCGGTCGACACGTGATCTCCCTGGTCGCGCCGCGGGGCGGGGGCGAAGGTCCCGTGAGCTCGGCCATCCTCATCTTCCGGCTCGAGGACTGGCGGGACCGGACTCTCAGCCAGATGGAGCTGACCCGACGCCTGCTGCCCGCGCTCGGGGAGGTCCGCGGAGCCCAGGTCTTCGCCGGAAGAGATCGGAAGAGCGTCGTGCAGGGCAAGAGTGTGTCAGTACGTGTAGATCTC
>CAYXLY010000468.1:0-3764 GCA_964466005.1 uncultured Spirochaetaceae bacterium
GAGGCGCTGGAGCTACGCTAGGCGGTGCGCGGACGCGGACGCCTCTTCTCCACTCTCGCGACCAGCGGTATCCTGCCGACCATGACGCCGCTTCCCGCACGACTCCTCGCCCTGCTGCTCGCACTCTCCCTCGCCACCAGCGTGGGCGGCTGCTCGATCTTCGCGCCGTGGAGCCAGGAGATCCTGCTCGAGACCGACCCGCCGGGCGCCACCATCGTGGTCGACGGCAAGGAGGTCGGGACGACGCCGATGCGCGTGCCGGTGCGCAAGAGCGGCTCGACGCCCGTCTACTCGAACAACCCGGCGCTGGTCGAGTTCAAGCTGCCCGGCTACGAGGACGCGCGATTCCGGCCGAGCGCGCAGGCGCTCTCCTTCACGGGCTGGCTCGACATCATCGGCATGATCACCGTGGTCTCGGTGCTCTCGCCGGGCGCCTGGAAGTTCCCGCAGGATCATTATGCCATGATGATGGAGCCGACCGGGGCCCCCAGCCGGGTCTTCGTCGACGCGAGCCAGCGCAACATGCTCCCGTCGAACGATGCGCGGCGCTACGGCGGCGGCTACCGCAAGCGCGTCGCGATCACGATCGGCATCGACGCCTACGACCACTGGCCGCCGCTCGAGGGCGGACGGCGGGACGCGCAGCGCGTGGCTCGGCAGCTGCGCGCGCTCGACTTCGACGAGGTGATCGAGGTCTACGACGGCGACGCGACGCGGGTGCGCCTGCTGAACCTGCTCGGCACCGAGCTCGTCGGCCGCTCGCATCCGGAGAGCCTCGTGCTCATCTACTTCGCCGGCCACGGCCAGACCGAGACCCTCGCGAACGGCGAGCGCCGCGGCTACATCGTGCCCGTCGACGCCACGACGGACGACGTCTTCGCGACGGCCATCTCGATGGAGAAGATCCGCGACCTCTCGCGGCGGATCCCGGCGAAGCATCTCTACTACGCCATGGACTCCTGCTACTCGGGGCTCGGGCTGACGCGGGGCATCTCCGTCAAGCCGCGCAGCGACGACTTCCTGACGGCGGCGACCTCACGACGGGCGGTGCAGATGATGACCGCCGGCGGCCAGGGCGAGCAGGCGATCGAGGTCGGCGGTCGCGGGATCTTCACGACCTATCTGCTCGAGGCGATGGCCGGCGCCGCCGACGCGAACGCGGACGGCTTCGTGTCGGCGAGCGAGATCGGTGCGTTCGTGCGGCCGCGCGTCTCCGGTGCGTCGAAGGGTCGGCAGAATCCGCAGTTCGGGACGCTCGACGGCGGCGGCGAGATCCTCTTCGAGGTGCGCGGGCGCTGAGTCCGTTCGACGCGGCGGCGCGGCGACACGTCGACGTGAGCACAAGTGGGTAAAGGCCCGGGGCTCTGGCCCCGGTCGCATGACGACCGGACGCGCGGCGCTTCGTGATGGCGCTTCACGATCGACGCACGCATCGGTCGTCGATGTACGCTGCCCCGCCGCTGCGGTCTCCGGACGCGCATGACGAATCCGAGCTCTTTGACCGGCTCCTGCGTTCCCCACAGGGGTTGAATTCATACCGATATTCATGCAGAATCATTGATTTGGATCCTTTTTCACGTCCGAGGATCGAATTTCAATGGGTAGGACAGCAGAGAATCGCTTTGAATCCGAAGTGACCATTCTTCGCGACCGAAGACTACCGGAGCCGGCAGTCCCCGCCGGGTACGCCGCGCTCGTGGCGGCACTCGACCTGGCCGTGCCGCTCCCCCATCGTGTCCATGCCATCGGACGGCGACACCGCATCATCGAAGATCAGGGCTGGAAGCTCCTCACGCCGCGCCATGCACCCGAGCCCAGCCTCGCCGGCCATCTCGTCTTCGCGCTCAAGCGCGAGGGGCTGGACCTGACGATCCTGAAGGCCCTCTTTCGGCATGTCGGCCCCAAGCCCATCGAACAGCTCGTGCTCGAGCAACCCACCGGCGGCTATGCGCGGCGCCTCTGGTTCCTCTACGAATGGCTGACAGGATCCGGGCTCGAGCTGCCCGACGCCGCCTCCGGACGCTACGTGGACGTGCTGGATGCTTCGCTGCAATACGGCGTCAGTCCTCAAACCTCCAGCCGGCACCGTGTTCGCAACAACCTTCCCGGCTCACCTGCGTTCTGTCCGCTCGTCCGGAAAACGAAGACGCTGGAGGACATGCGTGCGCGCGACCTTGCAAACGCAGCGCGAGCAGCCGTCCAGAGAGTGCCTCGGGACCTGATCGCTCGCGCGGCTGCCTTCCTGTTGTTGTCCGATTCGAAGTCCAGCTTTGCGATCGAGAACGAGCGCCCCAGAGCCGCCCGCGTCGAACGATGGGGGCAGATCATCCGCCAGGCCGGCCGGGGAGAGCTCGGAGTGGATGAGCTCTTGCGCCTTCAGAGGATCGTCATCGGTGACGACCGCTTCGTTCGTCTCGGCCTGCGCGACGAGGGCGGATTCGTCGGTGAACGCGAGCGGGACTCGGGCCGGCCGCTCCCCGAGCACGTCTCTGCACGATCGCAGGATCTCCCGGACCTCACATCCGGCCTGCTGGATTACGGACAGGCGCATGCGACCGAGCTCGATCCCGTGATCGCCGCCGCATGCCTCGCGTTCGGATTCGTCTACATCCACCCGTTCGAAGACGGGAACGGGCGAATCCACCGCTACCTGATCCACCATGTCCTCGCGGCTCGACGGTTCAATCCGCCCGAGCTCGTCTTTCCCGTCAGTGCCGTGATGCTGCGCGAGCTGGACACGTACCGGCGCGTTCTCGAATCTCATTCCCGATCCATCTTACCTCTGATCGATTGGGAGCCCACTGGGAAGAGCAATGTCCGGGTTCTGAACGACACCGCCGACTTCTACCGATACTTTGACGCGACTCCCCACGCCGAGTTCCTCTACCACTGCGTCGCGGAGACCATCGAGCGCGACCTTCCGCACGAGGCCCGGTTCCTTCAGGCTTTCGGTCGCTTCACAGACCGCGTCCAGAACCTCGTCGACATGCCGGCGGGCACGATCGACCTGCTGTTTCGATTTCTGCGCCAGAACGATGGCATCCTGTCGGCCCGGGCGCGCGAGGGGGAGTTCTCGGCCCTCACTCCGGACGAGGTCACGGCCATTGAAGCCGCGTTTCGCGACGAGCTTCAGGACACCTCCGGCGCCGAATAGGCGCTCCCCCCCCCGACCGGCGCGCCCACGGGATCTCCCCCGATCCGCGCGCCGAGCAGACAGGCGGCCACGTAGGCCGTGATCGCGAGGACGGCCAGCGCCCAGACCAGCAGCGCCGGCGGGAAAGGAAGCGGCAGCGGCCGACCCACCCCCCAAGGTCCCGTCTCGCTAAGAGCCTATCCAGACTCGATCTCGCTCCCGATGCCGCCGTTTGCGCTCGCTCTCCTCTCGATGCCAATCCGGCTGGCGACCGGGGATCCAGGTGAAGTCGTCCAGCACTCTCCAGACCGACGGCTACGAGGGGTACGGGGCGATCGGACGGGAGCCGGATGTGGTGCACGTGGGCTAGTTGGGCGGATTCTGTGGCGGTGGACGATTCATCGACGCAGTCATACCTGCAATGATGGCGTCCCATCGCCCGTTCATCGCGACCCAATTGGAATAGCTGTCGGGGTAGACGTTGAAGACTTCTCCCCCACCCCCGATGTGCTGATCGATCCGGTTGCCCGTTACCGGCATCTCTTCAACGCCCTGCCACGGGTCTCCTCCGCCCGTCCCACCACTTTGGGACGAGTACTATGGCCTCGAATCAGGCGCATCGAACGTCCGG
>CAYXLY010000469.1:0-3716 GCA_964466005.1 uncultured Spirochaetaceae bacterium
CTGGTCCTGGTCCTGGTCCTGGTCCTGGTCCTGGTCCTGGTCCTGGTCCTGGTCCTGGCTCTGAGAGGCTCGGGGCAGCCCGGCCGTCGAGACCCCGGCCCAGCGGATGAGCCAGGAGGTTCCGGCCTCTTCGGCCCGCGCCCGCCACCACTCGGCGAGGTCGACGACGGGCGCCCACGCCCCCTCCGCGCCGCCCGTCCTGGGCTCCGCCACGGTCGCCCGCGAGTCGACGAGCGGCGTCGTCAGCCGATCCAGGAGGCGATCGACGCCCGGCGTGAAGTCCATCGCCCGGGCCGTCGCCCGCGCGAGCCAGAGCGCGACCGCCAGCGCCGTCAGTAGCCTTGGAAGCCAGGCGTAGAAGGCGATCGCCATGACCAGGAAGGGCCACCAGCCTCCGTAGAGGATGGGATCGACGACGTGGATGTGATCCTCGGGGGCGACCCGAAAGAAGCGCGTCGCCTCGACGAGCTCGAGCCCGGGGCTCGCAGCCGGCCAGAGCCAGGCCCAGGGCGTCGCCAGGGCGTGCACGAGGGCATGGACCGGCTCGGCGCCGATCTCCAGCGTCGTGCTCCAGCCGAAGGCGAGATCCGTGAAGACGACGAAGGCCCAGGTCGCCGCGAGCGCCCCGGTCGCGAAGCCCAGGCCGAGGATCTGGGCCCACAAGAGTAGCTGCCCGCGCTGGACCTCCAGATAGAGACGACCATGGGCGGCGACGCGACCCATCACGACCTCGAGGTCCTGACGGATCGATTGCGGCAGCAGTCGCAGGGCCAGCGCGCCGAGCGCTCCCCCCCGCAGCCAATCCCCTGGCGTGAGCCCTTGGGATCCCGGGGCTCGGCGCAGACGGGCCACCCCCCAGCCCAGCAGGCTGAAGATCCAGGCGAGGGCCGGCAGGAGCACCAGCACGGCCACGCTCGTCACGATGTTGATGCGCCCCTCGTGGACCTCGAAAGAGAGCAGCGTCGAGGCCGCCGCCCATCCCAGGAAGAGCCCGGCGGAGCCGACCAGGGCATCGAGCGCACGAAAGGCGGGCGCCAGACGACGAATCCGGGCGGCGAGAGCCGGCCCCGGCGCCTCGGCCAGCCAGGCGCGCAGGAGCTCGAGGCCTTCCGCGCCGGGCAGGCGGGCCCCGATCTCGCGGTCGAGCCTGCGACGCTCGCGCTCCGGGAGGTCGTCATGCTCTGCGAGAGCGAGCACCAGTGCGACGAGCTCTGCCGGTCTCGCCCTTCCTCGAACGCGCGGCCGCTCGCCGATCAGTCCCGGACCGTCCAGACACGGTCCTCTTGCGTCAGGTAGAGGCGGCGCATCTCCTCCAGGTTGAAGGGCCTGGAGCCCAGACGACCGAGGACGGCGATCTGATGGCCGGTCTCGTCCACCGCCCGATCCCGCTCCAGGGGCCGGGAGACCGAGAGGGCGTCGCTGGCCGTCTTCCTCCAGGCGATGAGCTCCGGGTTGGGCGTGGGACTGAAGCCGTAGAACTTCGGATTCAGCTCCGGCGAGGTCAGCTGGATCACCTTGAGACCATTCCTTCCGTCGGCCACGTAGGCATAGAGGGACGCGTTCGTCGTCGCCACCGCGACGTCCCGGGCGTCGTTCAGTCGACCCTCCGCATCGTAGCGAAGGAAGACCGTCGGCTCTTCCGGCTTCTCGACGTCCACGATGACGAGCCCCTCTGATCCCGCGGCGACGTAGGCATAGGTCCGCGCCACGAATACCCGATTCGCCTCCGCCAGGGGCACGACCGCGCCCTCGACGACGCGGGGCGCCTCGGGAAGCGTCACGTCGACGACCTTCAACCCGTCGGCGTCGGTCACGAAGAGGTACCGGAACTGCACCATCGTTCCGCGGGGGTCGTTCATCGGAATCGTGGAGAGCACCTCGGGCTTCAGCGGATCGTCGAGATCGACGACCACGACGCCGGCCTTCGCGGACACGTAGAGCAGGTGTCCCGCGAAGGTCGCATAGCGGGCGCCGTCCAGGATCCCGTCGGGATTCCAGGTGAGAGCCCGCTCGAAGAAGTTGTTGCGCGGCTCGAAGTCCGTGAGCGTCTCGTTGTTCACGAGGATGAGGCCCTCCTCCGAATCGGTCACGGCCACGTAGCTGTAGATCGGATGCATCGGCTGCTCGAGGTTCACCTCGCGCGCGAGCTTGGTCCGGTTCCGCTCCGGACGCAGGAGCTGGTTCGTCGGCAGAGCGACGCAGGTCGCGTTCTTCGACTTGATGCGCACGTTCTGTCCGAGCGGGGACCAGGGCGCGGTGACGAAGCGCTCCGAGAAGCCCTTCGTTCCGATCGTCGAGATGTCGAAGGCCTGCATCCCCTTCTCACCCTCGGCGGCGTAGAGGTACTCGCCGCGCATCTGCAGGCATTCCACCCGCCCCGAATGGTGGCTGTACTCCCCGTCGTAGAGCCCTTCGTCGATCCCCGCCCACGACAGCAACCGCTTGCTCAGGAAGATCCGGAGCGCCTTGACCCAGCCCGGATCGCCATCCTGATAGCCGGCGGTCACCTCGGTGAGCTCGAGGTCCCGGGCGACGTGCTGATCGTAGTAGTCGGGGTAGGCATGGCGGTGGAGATAGCTGCCGATCACCGCTTGCGGCTCGTCCCACTCGGTCACCTGGATCGCGCTCACCTCGTGCTCCGCGCCCACCCAGGCGTTGAAGCCCATGAAGTTCACGAAATTCGTCCCGAGCAGCAGGAGCTGCGCCATGATCGCGTTGTTGTCGTTCTCCTCGGACACGTGGCAGTCCGAGCAGGTCTTGGTCTCGGTCTTCCGGACGGTGTGCGGGAAATGGGGTGCGAAGGCCTGTGCGCTGTAGCCGGCGGAGGACGTCGGCTGCTGCTGGATGTAGACCCGGTTGCGATTGATGTCGGTCGAGGAGAAGACGAGCGCCGAGCTGGAGCGGACGGGCGCGATGATCCCGTCCTTCACGGTGCCGTGCTTGCCCAGCTGGAACATCTGGTCGCGAGCGACCTGCGGATTGTAGGTGGCGAAGTTGCGCGAGACCTTGCCGTCGTACTTGTGGCTCTCGCTCTTCCAGTTCGCCTGGATCGAGAGATGGCAGCCGCCGCAGGAGGTCACCCAGGAGCTGTGGCAGGAGAAGCAGGCGATCTCGTCGTCGCCATGCGCCCGCTCGCCCTTCGAGACCTGGCGCCCCCAGCGCTCGCCCCCCGTCTGCGAGCCCTTGGCGATCATCTTCGCGCGGGCGGCCTTGCGGTTGTAGGCCGGATTTCCCGGGGTCACGGTGTCCTTGACCTGCGTGACCTGGAACTCCCGATGGGGCGGGAGCAGCAGGCGCTGATAGAGCTTCCCGCCGCGCCACTCGAAGCGGTCGCGGTTGTCCGCGTTCTTGAGCCGCGAGAGATCCTTGCCCCCTTCGGGCGCCGCCGGGCCCGAGGTCCGGAGGGAGGCGTAGGCGTCGGCCGTGCCATGACAGTCACGGCAGCGGATGTTCACCTCCGCCGCGACCTCTCCGTGGAGGTCGCCGTTGCCGTGCGCGTCGTCCGCGAAGTGGCAGTCCGCGCACTGCATGCCGATCTCGGCGTGAATGTCCCGCATGTGGACCGCCCGATCGAATTTCTCCTTCGTCGGGAGGTCGTCGGGAACGGGCTCTCCCTGCGCGTCGAGCAGGGTTCCGTCCCGCGAGCGCTTGAAGATCGCGCGGAAGTTCCAGCCATGACCGTGATAGTCGGCGAACTGCGTGTCCTTCGCCTTCGG